>NZ_BAABKN010000006.1:0-155949 GCF_039543845.1 Nocardioides endophyticus
CAAGCGGCGCGGCAGTGCCGGCGGCCGGCCACCGGCCTTCGACGCGGAGACCTACAAGGGACCGCAACGTCGTCGAACGGTCCTTCAACAAGGCCAAGCAGTGGCGCGGCCTAGCCACCCGCTACGACAAGCTCGCCATCACCTATCGGGCCGCAGCCACGATATTCGCGATCATCACCTGGCTACGCACATAAGGGAGACACGGCCTAGCCGTACGGGTGTCGGTGTTCCATCGTCCGCGACCTCCAAGTCCCCGACTCGGCCATGGCGAGCAAATGACGACCCGGCACGAGTGTTGGCGGGGTTATCGTGCTCCCTGAAGGTATGAATCTCGTATGCGCATACCCAACCACCACGGCATCACATTCCTGCTCGGTGCAGGGGCGTCAGCTGAGGCAGGGCTTCCAATGTCTCGTGGCATCACCCAGTTGATGATTGACCGGTTGAGTGACGAACGTTGGGACCGCCAAGCCGGCTACGCCTTGAACTTCGTCGTTTCCGCAATTATCGCTGACGATGGTCGAAGTGGGCACAGGCCAGATGAGTTGCCAGACATTGAACGGGTTGCGAGTGCTATCGAACTGCTCGCCGGTCGTAGCGACCTTGAGATTTCGCCGTTCGTGGCATCGTGGGAGCCGGCCTTGACTGCTCTGGAGGCTGCGCCGCCTCGAGAGCCAATGACTCTCGAACGCAACCTCGTGAGAACGCTTACGGGCCAACGACCCGGTTCGCACGCACCTGCGGCGACCGAGATCAGTGGGCTGCTCCGACAGTGGAGTGATGCGCAGACCCGGCGACGGAGTCTTCCGAGTTCGTGGTCCGCGAACTTCAGGAAGGCGGTTGCACCGCAACCGGACGGGCGTGAATTGGTGAAGTTGCTGAAGCAGCTGATCGCCTCTCAACTTCCGGGACAGCGCTCGCCGGTGTTCTTCAGGCTTCTTGAGCTGCTGATCACGCACCTGGGCGACATCCTTGATATCGACGACGACAGCAAGTTTGACTACCTCACACCGCTGGTTCAACTGGACCTGCCGCCGGGAGTTCCGCTCACGATCGCAACGTTGAACTATGACCTCGGCGTAGAGCTTGTTGCGCGACGCGCGGGGGTCGAGGTGAGTCGTGGGATCGAAGGTTGGGCCTCCTCGGGTCTGTTGAACTTCACTGACGCGCCGGTGAGGCTCTTGAAGCTTCATGGTTCGCTGGATTGGGAACGTGAACGTAGACGGTCTGCGCTGGCACCTCGACAGAGTCTCGTGTCCGACGACAGCAGAACGGATCGACCATTCTTGGTGTTCGGACAGCGTGAAAAGTTGCGGGCGGAAGGGCCGTTTCTCCAGTTGCTCGAAGCTTTTCGAACTGCGCTCTATTCGGCGGAGACGCTCATCGTCCTGGGCTACGCGTTCCGTGACGGCCACATCAACGAGTGCGTGGCTGGATGGCTTGCCGGCGATGCTCGTCGACGCCTAATCGTCGTGGATCCGTACTTCCCGGAGTTCTCTGGGTGGGGTGCAGACGCCGACTTCCGGCGAGATCTGCTTCGGTGGGGTGAGGTCGCGACTGCAGGCGAGCAAGGAATGCGACGACTAGACATTCGCCGGGAATCAGCGAGCCAGTTTCTTGCCGATATCCGCGATGTTGGCCCGCGTGCACTCCTCGAGACCGCGTTCGCCGCCCGAGAGTCTGAGGAGGGCGAGCAGCGCGAATAGAGGTTCGGTGGCGGTGGCTGCAGGACACGACCACCGCTATCGCGTTGTACGGCGCCCATCCTGGGTGGAGCCCAGGGTGCGTGCTCACGCGCCGGCGACGTAGGCCGTGAGGACTACGACCGCGCCCGCTGCAACCTCGACCGGCATGCCGTCCACGTCCCACGCTTCCGCTGGAGCTCAATGGTGGCGTTGTTGGCTATGACGGGCTACCGGTGTTCCTTGCCGGGCCGATCTCGGCGGCGCTCCCGGTCCTGCTGTACCTCACGTGCGCGGGAACCTTCGCGTCTACTGCCGCGCCCCGTGACAGGTGTGTCGCGTCGGTGACCCTGTCGACGCTACGTCAAAGGTCACCGGGCGCCCGGTCGACTGTGAACCCGGCCAAGGCTCGCTGCAGATCGCGCGGTGGAGAGGGCACGCCAATCCGCATGACTGTCACCGGGGACGGCCTCTAACGGCTGCGCTCCCTCGCCTTACCCCTGGCGCGGGCAGGCCGTCACGCCACTTCCGCTCATCGGCTGTGAGCTCGATTGAGGGTCCGACAAGCGGTGGAGCAATGCGCTTGCTCCTTCCCTGGTGCGCCGACCGGTGCCGTGCTCTCGGGATGTGGGCGAGGCCCAGGTCCCCGGTGCCGGCTGCCCTCTACTTGCGCGGTCGGAGGCCAAAGTTCTTCCCGAACCCGCGATGATGACGGTATGCCTGAACGCCGCAAGCCGCGACTGACCGACAATCTGGGCTACTTGCCGCTGGCGCTTGTGGTCGTCTTCCTGCTCTCGGCGGAAGGAGTCTGGCTCACCGGAGGCAGCGCCTCGCGCGACCTTGCCGGATGGGTGGAGGCGACGGCAACCACTCTTGCACTTCTTGCTGCAGTGGTCGCCGTCAGTTACGCGCGGGGTACGTACGACCTTGAGCTTGAGCGTGACGTCGAACGTCTCGAAGTAGAGGAGCGTGCGCAAGCGGTCTTGGTCGCCGCTTGGGCTGGCACCGGCAATGTTGTGTGGGACGACTTGCCCGATGGTGGCGAATTCGGCATGGGCAAATTCGTGGAAGGTAGCCCAGGTGACGACGTTACAGTGCCTGGCGTATGGGTCCGCAACGCGTCTCCACTGCCGATCTTCGCTGGGATGGCGGATATCACCATGACGGCTTACATGCCGGGGAACTACCAAGAGTGGAACCTCGGCGTCATGGAGCTCGCAACTATCCCGCCGGCCTCACGGCCCCGCTTTACGCCGTACCCAGCGCATCTGGAGGGAAGTCGCGTGAAGGATGCAGCGACTTGGCGAGCCGACGGCTACGAGGTCTCGTATGGGGTTGGTCTCCGTTTTCGAGACGCAGCGGGTAGCTACTGGCACCGCACTGTCGACGGCCAGCTCGTCGCAGGACAGTAGAGGCCGAGTTGATTGGGGCCTTGCCTGCTTCGCTCGGATGCACCCGTGGTTTGCAGGTGCTCGCGGTGGACAGACCGCTGCCAGGGCTGCCAGTTTCCGGCAAGTCTGGCACGCCGTGCTAGCTGTGGCCGCTCCTAGACGTGTCTTAGGTCTTGGTTCTCAATAGATTCTCGGAGTCGCTGAGAACGGACGTGCTTGGCGCGGACGTCCTGTAGAACCGTCGACGGGTACACCGATAGCGCGAGATTGGAGGTTGCGAGCATGGGCGAAGAGGTTGCGAGCGAGCGAGCGTTCGAGTTCGACGAGCGTTGGGTGCTCGAGTGCGTCTACAACCGGCTGTCGACTGACAAGCGGTGGCCAACGTTCCAAGACGTTGACTTCGATGCAGACCGCGCCGGCGTGGCGGACCCGCTGTCGACGCTCCAAGCACTGAGTTCACAGTTCGTCCAAGGCGTGGGGCCGATTGGGGAGCCGTCGCCGAGGCAGGAGGTGACGCTGTCGTTGTTGGGCCTGGCCGCGGTCGCGGACTGGAACCACGAGGCAAGAACGGATCTCGACCTTTACCTGCAGTCGGTGAGAGCCGCCGTTGAGCTCGCCGACTCCGTGACGTCTCCGACTGAGGCATGGTTCGACGGACTGAAGTTTTTCGTGGATGTCTTCCCTTCTGGCCCGTATGAGGCCGTCGTCATCCGTATGGGGCTGATCTGGATGGCGGCGGGAAGCCATCTTTACGAGCAATTCAGCGGCGGCGGAACGCACGAGTGGAGAGCCCTACTGCGTTGGCGCAGCTTGCGCGCCTACCGGCGCGTGACGACGATCAGCGACTTGCTTACGAAGGAGCGTCGCCGTGTTCGCGGGAGCGATGCTGCGGCTGCGGAGTGGGACCGGAAAGTTGCCAGGGTCGAGTCGCCGGCGGCAGCCGCTACCGCAGACGGCCTGCCGCAGTGGGTTGGGCTTCTGCCCGATGGATTTCGAGAGGACGTCGCGGCATCGTTGGCTGTGCGTCCAGCCGACGCAATCTCCACCGGCTGGAGGGTGCTAGGGGACCTCATCTTCCAAAAGACTGGACTCGACCTGGACGGGTACGACCTCGTGAACCAGGCATTCGGCGGGAGGACGCCACACGCGCGGCTGGCGCCAGAGACGAAAGCCGGGAACAATTTGCATGAGGGCTACGCCGACCTCATGCGCGGCCTCACGCGAATGAGGAACGTGCAGTCTCATCGCGGCCGGCCTCAGGTCACAGACCTGCACGTGGCCGCGGTCGTTCTAGCGATGGGTGATTGCTATAGCGTGGTCTTGAGCCTGCCCGACGCCGACATGCACGCCTAACCCCAAGCGATGTGCCCCAGGGCTCTGCTTAGAGGACAGATCCAGCGCCCGGCTCGCCGTGGACAGACGCAGCCAGAACCGAGAGGTTTCGCTCAGACCGGTTCAAAGAGCTCGTTGAATTGCTCCATCGTGAGTACCCCAACGTCTCCTCCGAGACCAACCACCCACTGTCCCTGCTCCACCTTGAGATCAGGCCCGTCGTTGTAGATGTGCAAGTACCCACGCATGTTGTTGAAGCTTGGTCGCCGCCCACCTTGCCTAACGAGCTCTACGATCTCCCGCTCATTGCTGTTGAGCTCGTACTGCAACGCTGCCACGGGCTCCCTCAGTATGTACTTGTTCATGGAGCCAGCATGACCGGCGGCGCCGACACTTGATACGTCACGGTCCTTGGCTGCCGTCAACTGCGGCAGGACGAAGCAGCCCCAGAGCCGTTCGCATCGGAGCCCATGGGCCAGCTGGCGAGCCGGTAAGCGGCGATATTGACGCGGTCGCTGGATGTCAGACCTTGGCGTAGCCGGAGGCGATTCCGGCGTTCCAGAGCGCGACGTCGAGCAATCTCAACGGCGTGACGTCATCGACTACCGAGCCGTGCTCAGCATGCAGTTCACTCCACCAGTGCCCGAGCGCATCTCGCACACGCGGGTGTGACATCAGGTAGCCGAATATCTGAAGGTCTATGTCATGCGAGCCGACGGTGGTGTGACTGAGATTTCGCTCTCCGGCGAGGAACTTGCAGACGACATTGTCTCGGACCGGAAGCAGGTTCGGCCGCTTCCGCGCAGCTAGCTTGGAAGCGAAGACCCACCTCGTTGAGCTCGGCTTCGGCGTGGCACGTAGTTCGCGATAGAGGTCGGAGATCGCGCTCAACATCGGTCTAGGATCGAGCCCCCCGCTTCCCAAGTCCTGAACCGGGATGCTGGTGTCGATCTGCCGCAGGGCTCGCAGGACCTGGGTGCGCTTGCTCGAAGGGTCAAGCAGTTGTCTGATCTGGCGCGGATCCAAGGTCATGCTCAAAGTCGTGACAGCCAGGAGATCCGCCGCGGTGATGTCGTCCGCCGAGCTCTGAGACGGACCGATCGTGCTGAAGAGCGCACCGGCGTATTTCCCATCGGGGTCGAAGTACTTGACCAGACTCCTTCTCACCTTGTCTGGTTCTCCGGCGCCTGCGCCGAGAGCAGCAAGAGCCTGCGCTGTGGCGACCTCTAACACGGCCGGTTCCGCTGGCGTCCAATTGGCCGGCAGCTCATAGGTACGACCGTCGGCGTAGACCCCTCGTGACATGGGCGGCAGGCTAGTGCGGTCCACCGACGGGCATCTGTCGATTCGGAGATCTTGCCGGTCGCGCTCTGTGCCGCTCTGTGCCGCGACTAAACGCTGGTGGCCGAAGCGGCGCTATGACGCGACCTGACGGTAGATGCGGATAGCGCATTCCGCAGGTGTGGCCGCTGCGGCTTCATTGAGGTCAAGTCTGCAGCCGTCCGAAGTGCCAGCATTCGTTCTGCGGAACACTGTGCCCATGGATCAGGGGACTTCACGTCACGACCAGCGGATGATCCTGGAGGAGTTGCTTGACCTCTGCGAGGTCAGTCTTGCGACATCGACCGATAGCGCGGTTCTCGCCGTCATCCACTCCTGGTTCGTGCAGACGATCGACACCGTGAGAGGCGCCCTCATCGTGCATGACGCCGGGCTAGCCAGCACGACAAGCCCCCTGGTGCGTGCGGCGATCGAGTACGCAGTTGGGATGCACTGGCTCCGTCAGGTCTGGGACGCGGGCCTTGGTGGGCTACACAACTCACATCAGCGGTGGGCGAAGAATCTCAAGCGAGCACTCGCGACTGCCGAGGAGCAAGATCTGTATCCGGATGATCCAAAGTGGCCCGCTGCGTGGGCTGAGCTCATCGCCGAGATCGAAGCGAGACCTCCTGCGCCGCAAGTGAAGGGGGGCGGGAACATCGCAGAGAGGTTCGAGGTCACCGAGCTAGCCCATGTTTACGTGGCGTGGCTCAGTGAGACCTCCCTGAGCCACGCCACCCAAGCCTCCGCGACCCCGTACCTGGAACAGATCGATGGTGCCTACAAACTCTCCCGAACCCCCCATGCGTCGCGCGGTGAGTCCTTGGAAGGAAGGTGCTTTGTCGCGCTTGATATCGCGCTTCATGCGATCGCAGAAGCCTTGAACTCGGACCCACTGCGGACAACGCTGACGGATATCGAAGACCGCTTCGCGGCCGCTTCCGTGGTCGGCCTGGAAGGGGCATAGTGGGCGCCTGTCGCGGCGCGATGACGCCAGTCTTGCCGACAGAGCGTGACTACCAGTCAGGCGCGTCGGTACACCCGAGTCGCATCGCCTCTTCGATCAGGTCCGAGAGGTCAGGGGGAGGGTCGGCCTTCTTGAGCTCCTTGACGATCAGGGGTAGGTAGTACTGAATCTCCCAGGACGGCTCAGGGGTTCCGCGAAGCAGGTGGGTGATGAATTGCGTCCACGTGGTGCTGTCGTCGGCGAGGTCGGACTCGGCGAGACGATGCAGCGTCGAATCGTGCTCCATGAACCGCGCCGCTGAGCGCTTGACGAGGTCTACGGCGTCGGCGCGCTCGTTAGGGAGTCCGAGGACCCAGTGCGCCATCTTCGACGCCTCCTCGACATTCAGAGGGAGTGGAATGGACCCGACCCGCTCGGTCCAGTACACGCGCAACCAACGGATCCACTGCTGGGAGGACTCGGCGCCGCTCAGCTCGGACAGCCGGGCGGAGATACGGCTGGCCCAGGCCTCCCGCAGGTCCGGTGGCGCCGTCGTGACGAAGTCGGCGAGCCACGATCCGGGCTCGGGGGATGTGAACATCGCGACGACCGCCAGATGGTCGGCGAGCTGGGTTTGTGAACGATCTCGCCCTAGCTGGTCGGTGTGTTCGCAACATTGCAGGTAGAGGTCGAGGAGACCCGCCTCGAGCAGCCCATCGTCGGGCCGGCCTCGGGCTAGGAACCCTTGCCACACTGCGGCCGCGTCGTCCGGGTGAGCGGTCCAATCAAAGAGGTCGAGCAAGTGGGTCCGAGTCCATTCCGGGTCGGCCGCGAAGTAGAAGCGCAGATTTGAGCCGAGGATGGTGCGTGCCAGAAGCCCGTTGCGGTCTTCGGCCTGGGCCATACCGTTTAGGTGGACCGTGAGTTGTTCCGGCAGCCCGGTCCAGCCCTCTTGGTCTGCGCGCCACTCGACTTGAACGACCTTCGTCCAGAACTGGGCGAGGTCCCCGGACGGGTGGTTGATCGCTTCGAAGACGCGATCGTCACTTTCGGTGATATTGCCGGTGACCTGATCCGCCGGCCAGAGTGCTGTCGCGAGTTCGCGTGCCGCCTCGTATTGATGCCAGGCGGTAGGGCGGCCGTCGCGCCCCCCGTTCGCGAGCATCCGTGCGGCAGGGCTCCGGACCTCATCAAGGTCCCAGCCGCCGATCGTCGCTAGCGTGGCTGCGACTTGGTCGTCATCGAGCTCGGCATCTGCCCACGCGTCGATTAGCGCCCAACGTAGGTCACGATCGCCGTCCTCGAGGAGTCCGGCGATGGTCAGGCCGTCTGCGGGGTACTTGGTTCCGCATCCTCTGACTGAACTGACCGCTCCCCGCCACGTGGGTCCGGTAAGTCGGAACTCGTCGACGTCCTGAAAGGCGCGGATCTCTGCCAGCGTCGCTGCAGGGTCCTGTTCGATCTTGGCATGGAGCTCGTCGGCGGTGAATGGCTCGGTGTCCTCGACTACGCCTCCAGTCATGACGGCGTTGAGGTCGGGGTGCTCGCGCGGCTGAAACTCGGGGTGTTCCTGTTGCTCCCTCCCGAACGCTTCGGTGACCGCCGAGACGTCGGGGGCGACTCGGGCAAGCCACGCGAGCAGGTTGTACCGGCGGTAAGGCGACTGCTCCTTGCCGTCGACTTCGGCGGGACCGGCCGCAGTTTGGGCGAGCAGGGCCCGCACATCGTCGGGTGCGGCGTTCGGGACCACCGCCTCGAGCAGCAGAAACACCTCGTGCTGGGTATCGAGGTCGTAGAGCAGGTTCCGCTGGCAGAGCCAACGGACCTTTTCGTCGTCGCTCTGGTCGTTGCGCACCCGCCACCCGTGGACCGCCAGCCTGCGGAACAGAGCCTCGTTCGCGCCAATCCATGTGTCGAGTTGGGTGGCTGCCGTCGGCGGGTCGATGACGAGCAGCCTCTCGTGACAGTCGCGGGCGGCGTCGATGAGCACGTCCATGGCGTCTCGGATCTCGTCCTGCTCATGGGGCTCGATAGCCGACCTGCCGAAGCTGATGGCATCGGTCCGAGCATCGGGGCGCATCGACCGCAGCAACTGGTGCGCGGTCCGGAGATGGCCAGTGACCAGGTCGAGGAGTGCGTACGCGTGGTCGTCGAGGAGCGGGGCGAACACCTCGGTCCAAGCGCGCGTGAGCCAGTACTCCTTGCCGACGAGGTCGATGTCAAAGCCGGGAGGAGTCTTGGAACCTCCCCAGTCGATCCCGGACGCCAGTACAGGGCGGGTGCGGTACTCGAAGAGCAGCAAGGCGAGGTCGGGTCGCTCGCTCCACTTCTCTTTGGTGAGGAGCATGTCGAGTACGTCGTTGCGGCCGAGGGGCGCCTGCTGAAGAGAGAGCAGCAGCCACGGGGTTTGCCAGACGGGTACAACGCCGTCCTGGGCGAACAGTCGGTGCGTGATGGTCCCCAGAGTCGACTGAGACCACTCCCGGTCACGCATGACCCGGAGCGCTGTCGGCGACTCGTCCTCCTGTTGCACGTAGTGATCGGCGATCCACCTGGTGAGGGTCTGGGTGACGGACCAGGTCCTCTCGTCGTGCGGTTCCGCGTTCGCGAAGAGCCGACTGAACTCGGGTCGGGTCGCGACCCATGAGAGCCACTCCGGGCCTCGCGCGTTCTCGACGAAGTATTGGACGCGCTCGGGATCGCCGAGGCTCTCCTCGAGGTACGAACTCTGCTCAGGTGTGAGCACTCGCTCGGGCGGCAGGGCGTCGTCGCCGGTCGGCGTCTCCCCGCCAAACGTGGCGGCGTCGTCGGGATCGACTGGTGGCCCGGCGCTGACGAGGTCGGCGATCTGTCGGCGGTGTTCGGTCCGCCCCCGGGTTGCCAGCTCTGCCCACCGCTCCAGTGTCTCGGACAGTGCGACGTGCGAGTCGTCAGGCGCCTGGTAAACAACCGGGGTAAGGCCGTAGGACTTCCATTCGGGTAGGTCCTCGAGGTGGGTGAGAACGAACCGCGTCCCGCCCCGCCCGAGGGACCGACCCAGGTACTGCATGACCAGGTCGCCGTAGCTGTAGCCGATGAAGAGGACCGTGAAGGCCGAGAACATCCGGTCGAGGAATCGAGCGGCCCATGCCTCGCGGATATACGCATGCCCGAAGTCGCTGTCAGTGACCACGAGCCGACGGGGCGGCTGGTCGAGTGAACCGTGGAGGTGGACGACTCCGACGAAGTCATCGCCTACGGGGAGGGCGGGCCCGCGGAAGACCTCGACGCGCAGACCGGCGGCCTCCGCGGCACTCGTCAGGTGCCGGTCGTAGTTGGTTGTAACGATTCGGACGGGGGGATGGGCCTGAGCGAGGTCAACGATGGCCTGGTGCAGCCGGTTCGGCTGTGAGTCTGGGTGATCGATTGCTTTAGCGACGAGGTCGTGGACCTCGATGCCGCGGTCGTCGAGTCCTCCGAGGAATTTGTCGAGTCGCTGAAGGTCTGTCTCGGTCGGCGGGGTGCGTGCAGCGTTGCCCACTTCCCTCACGAGATTCTTGAAGTCGGGCAGGTTGGCGGGCGGGTCCATAGACGCGCCCGCGCCGACGAACAGGACGAGCCGGCCGGTCCGAGCCGCTTCAACGAGATCGGCGGGGACGTCCACGTCGCGGATCCACACGACCGAAAACCTAGCGCCCGGTGGCGTGCCCTTGATAGGAGTGCGTCCTTCTGGGCGCTTCGACGCAGTGTGAATGGTGCAGTTCCGCGGAGCCGCAGTTCCGCGTTATATGGTCGCTGGGTATCCGATCAGATACTCTCTTGTCGTGGAGACCTCCATGATTCTCGAGCAGGCTCGCCAGGCGGCGGGTCTGTCGCAAGCTGCACTCGCCGCGGCCGCCGGTACGTCGCGGCCGACGCTGTCTGCCTACGAGCGCGGGCGAAAGTCACCGACACTGGAGACGGCGGCGAGGATCCTCGAGGCGGCGGGGTTCGAGTTGGCGGCCGTGCCGCGAGTCGAGTTCCGTGAGGTGGCTGTGGACCGCGGGCGTCCGATCCGGATAGCGACTTCTCTGCCGCGGCTGACTGTGGAGCGGGCGCTTGCCGTGGTGGCGCTACCGCTGCACCTGAACTGGTCCGACCGCGGACGGCTCTTTGACTTGAGTGACCGCCGACAGCGGGCGCGGGTGTACGAGATCGTGCTTCGCGAGGGTGGGCCGAACGACGTTCTCACCTACATCGACGGAGTGCTGCTGGTGGATCTGTGGGATGAACTCGTACTGCCGCAGCAGATCCGGGCTGCTTGGCAGGAAGTCGTGACTGGCGCGGTCGAGACGCAGGTGGCTTGATGGCTGGACCCGGGAGGCTGTCGGCGCTCCAAGTCGCCGTAGCCGAGCTCTTCTTCAGCCTCGACGAGGCGGACGGATTCTTGGTGGCGGGTGGTGCGGCGCTCGTCGCTTCAGACCTGATCGCGCGGCCTACTGAGGACATCGACCTCTTCACCGCGGCGCCGACGACATCGGTGTCGGCGGCATCGCAGGCGTTGCAAGTTGCGCTGGGGGAGCAGGACTACGAAGTCCAGGTCGTCCAGGACGCGGCGACGTTTTGCCGGCTGATCGTCTCCCGGGCGGGGGAGGAGACGCTGGTCGACCTGGCCGTCGACTCCCCGCCGCATGGTCGGCCGATGGTGACGGTGCTCGGGCCGACGCTGGGGCCCATCGAGCTGGCTGGCCGCAAGCTGCTGGCACTCTTCGGTCGTGCGGAATCGCGCGACTTCGCCGATGTCTATGTGCTGGCGGCGCGCTTCGGCAAGCAGGCGCTCATCGCGGAGGCGCAGGCGCTGGATGCAGGCTTCGACCTTGCGGTGCTGGCGCAGATGATGGGCACGATGGACCGCTTCGACGACGACGAGATCCCGCTTGCTGACGACCTGCGTCCACTCGCGCGAGCGTTCTTCGCGGAGTGGGCCTCCGAGATTCGAAATGCGTCCATTTAGTGTCCACAAACGATCGTGATTTCTCGGATCCAGTCAGTTACACTCGCAGAGCGGGTGAACGTCAGACCCGCTCTAAATAAGGAGATTCCGTCCTTCACCGTGCTTGTCGGTAGTCGTTGAAAACGGCCCAAAATCCTCCAAGGGGTCGCAGGTTCAAATCCTGTCAGCCCGACCGAACAAAACCGGCGCCTGACCTGCGAAAACGTGGGCTAGGCGCCGGTTTTTGGGTTGCTTGTGCCACGCTCGTGCCACAACCACTGTCGGCAACGCTCGAAAATGAGGCCGATCCGACGCTCGAAAACGAGGCCACCGGTTCGTCGGGTTCTAGTCTGGCGCGTCTTGGGTCTTGATGCTGGGCAGGGTGTCGATCCCGCGGTTGCGTAGCCGGTAGCTGGCGCCCTTCAGGGTGAGGACGTCGGCGTGGTGGACGACGCGGTCGATCATCGCTGCGGCGACGGCTTGGTCGCCGAACACACCGCCCCAGCCGCTGAACGGCAGGTTCGATGTGAGGATCAGCGAGGCGTGCTCGTAGCGGCTGCTGACGAGCTGGAAGAAGAGGTTCGCGGCGTCTTGCTCGAAGGGCAGGTAACCGACCTCGTCCACGATGATCAGCCCATAGCGCCGCAGCCGTGCAAGCTCTTGAGGCAGCCGTCCCTGCCGGTGGGCGTCGGTGGAGTCGGGTGACCCATTCGGTCGCGGTCGCGAACAGCACTCGGTGGCCGTGGTTCGCGGCCGCGATGCCCAGGCCGGTGGCCAGGTGGGTCTTGCCGGTGCCGGGCGGTCCGAGCAGGACGACGTTGCGGGCTTCGGTGAGGGACCCGCCTGATGCCAGCGACGCGATCTGCTGGCGCACCGCGGGCTGGGCGTCCCAGTCGAACTCCTCGATCGTCTTGCGGGCAGCGAACCCGGCGGAGCCGATCCGCATCTGAGCCCCCGATGCGTTCCGTGCTGCGACCTCGCGGTCCAGAACCGCAGCGAGGTACTCCTCATGGGTCCAGCTGGCATCACGGGCGTGATCAGCAAGCCGGCCAGCCGACTCGGTGATCCGTGGCGCCTTCAACGCCGACGCCAGGTAGGTCAGCTGCTTGCACCTCACCGGCATCACTGTTCGACTTCGCGGTCGCCATCAGGCCACCTCCCCATCCGCTGCCCCATCCGCTGCCCCATCCGCTGCGCCGTCCGCTGCGCCGTCAGCCAGGCCCCCGTCGATGAGGCCGAATGCACGGTCGTAGTCGGTCAGGTCCCGCACCAGACCCTCGTCCGGATCCGGCGTCGGGCGGGGGCACTGGAACTGCTCGCGCAAGACCTTCGCCGCCGCGACGTGGGCGGGGTCGGTGATCGTCATGCCGCGTGCCCAGACCCGGTCATGCGCCGCGACGAGTCGGCCTTCGTGGCGGACCTCGACGCGGGCCTCGACGCGGGCCAGGTCGGCGGTGACATCGACGAACCGGCCGATCACCGCCGGGTCCACGGAGTAGTCGTTGGAGTCGATGCGGACGTAGTAGTCACGTCCCAGCCGGACCCGGTTGACCCATCCGACCGTTGGCGGGACCGGTGGCAGCGGCAGCATCGCCGCCCGATCCGCGTCGAGCAGATCCACCGGCCTGGCCTTGATCGTGCGCACGATCCGGCCGTTGGCGATCGTGAGCCAGTCGCCGAACTGGGTGTCGAAGTCGGCCGGCGATGCGAAGTCGCGGCCGGGCATGAAGGAGGTCTCGAAGTAGCCGTTCCTGCGTTCGACCACGCCCTTCGATTCAGGGTCGTTCGGCTTGAGTCGCTGCAGCGTCGTGGCGAGCGTGCCGGTGAACGCGCCGACTCCTTCGGCATGCCGCCTGCCGCGACCGATGCCGGACTCGTTGTCCCAGATCAGCCGGCGCGGGACCCGACCGAGCAGCTGGATCAGCAGCCACATCCCCAGCAGCAGATCCGCGGTGTGCCGGGTCGGGAGCATCCGCCCGACCATGAAGCGGGAGTGCGCCGCGGTGATCACCAGGACCGGCAGCAGCACCTTCGAGCCGTCCTCGAGCGGGATCTTCTTCGGCGGGAACCACAAATCGCACTGCGCAGCGTCACCCGGCAGCCAGGTCAGCCGATCCGAGGGATCGACGGGCCGATGCTCAGGCCGCAGCCGGCGGACGTTGTCACGGAACCAGCTGATCGACCCGGTCCACCCGACCCGCTCGGCGATCACCGTCGCCGGCATGTCCGGCGTGCCCTTCAACAGCTGTCGCACCGCCGGTTCGAACGGCGTGAACGCCGTCGGCACCGCCGGCCGCTCGTACTTCGGCGGACCGTCCGAGGCCACCGCCCGCGCCACCGTCGACCGCCCGACGCCCAAGTCCCGCGCGACCTGACGCTGCGGAACACCGTCCGCCACCAGCCGCCGGATCAGAGCCCAATCCTCCACAGAGATCACCCATCCAATCTGTCTGGGTGGCCTCGTTTTCGACCGTCGCTATGGCCTCATTTTCAAGCGTCGTCGACACCGCCTCTTGGGGAGACCTCCTCCTTCAACAGATCGACCTCCCGGCGGCTGACAGCCCAGTTCGGCTTCCAGGTCGGCGATCCGCTTCTTCGCCGCCGTCAGCCCGGAACCAGCCCACGGTCGATCCGATCCTGACGACGCCACGTGTAGATGGCTGCTCCCGATCTCCAAGTCATGCGCAACGTCGGCGATGCTGCGGTCGGACTCGACGAGATCGAGAACCTTCGAGCGCGCCACCAGGCGTCGATCCAGAGTCGCTCGTTCCTTTGTCAGCTGCAGACCGTGTTCGTTGAATGGAAGCTGGCTTGCAGGGATCTCGCATCCCGGACAGTGTGGGACGTGGTCGTCATCACAGAGATGCACAGCCTCGGGCCGATGCTGGTGCTCTTAGCAGGTCGGCAAGATATTAGGCGCCTGGTCGTGCGACCGGCAAACTAGAAGGGAAATCGTATGATTGACGGCTTGCCGGTGATTGACGCGGTGATCCACCCGTACAACCTGCTGGAATCCAATAAAGTAACGCCGGATGCCGACGTGCTTGGACGGCTGGTCTACGCCGGACTGCAAGCCACAGCGCCGGCGGGTTACGTGCCGACACCCGAGGCCTACTTCACGGACTGGACGATCGAAGACACCGCCGGGATGGTTTTCGCAGAGTCCAACACCGACATCGGGATCATGCATGTGCTGCCCATTTATGCGTTCAAGGATGGTCTGTGCTCTTTCGAGAAAGCTCTTGAGGCACAGTCGCGGTGGCCTGATCGGATAGCGACATATTGCGCAGTGGATCCCATGAAGGGTGAGTCTGAGCTTGAGGAGATGGAGAGGCAGGTCGAAGCGCTCAACCCCCTCGGCCTCAAGCTGTACCCGAACAGCTGGGCAGGCTCTGAGATCCGCGGGTGGATGATGGACGACCCCGAAATCGCATTCCCCTTCTTCGAGCGTGCTCAGCAGCTCGGGCTCAAGGTGGTAGCAATCCACAAGGCGGTGCCTCTGGGGCCCGTGCCGATGGAGCACTACAAGATGGACGACATCGATCGCGCTGCAATCGCGTTCCCGGACCTCAACTTCGAAGTTGTGCACGGCGGCATGGCCTTCTTGGAAGAGAGCGCGTGGCAACTCGCGCGATTCGACAACGTCTACATCAATCTCGAGATCACTACGTCGCTTCTCAACCGTCGTCCGTCGGCGTTCCGAGAGGCGATGGCCACCTTGATGATGCACGGTGGTGCGCACGCGCTCGACAAGATCTGCTGGGGTACCGGCGCGATGGCGAATCACCCACAGCCGCCGCTCGAGCGGTTCGTCCGGGACTTCCAGTTCACCCAGGAGCAGATCGACGGAGGCGTGCCGGAGATGAACGATGTCACTCGGGGCAAGGTGCTGGCCGGCAACTATGCGGAAATGACCGGTCTCGACCTGGAACGACGTCTCAAGGCGATCGAGAACGACGAATTCGCGCAGCAGACTGAAGGTGGAGTCATGCCCCCCTATTCCACGACTCATGCTGCTGGCCATGTCGTCTGAGGCCGACAGCGACCGCGTGGCTGGGATTCGTCGCGCTCTGCAGCTGGTCGTGGATCCCTGTTCGATCGCTACTGGCGTGCCGATCTCAATCGTCGACATGGGCCTCGTCCTCGATGTTTCCGTTGACGGGGAAGCCGCGCAGATCAAGTTGTGCATGACCAGTCCGATCTGCATGCAGATCACCAACATCTTGAACGAGATCCGCAAGCACGTGCTTGCCATTCCCGGAATCAACGAGGTGGAGGTGCCTGTCGACGCTCAATTCGAGTGGTTGCCCGACATGATGTCTACACGGTCCCGAGAGCGCCTGCGGGCAGTACGTCCGGTCGCGACCGGCTGACAACCGGTCGCCCCGGACGCGCCCAGAGTCTTGCTCCTGCCGGTGGGAGGCGCCGAGGAGGCCGCAAGTGCGCCAGCACTGCTGGCAGGAGCACCGTCCCGCGCCTGACAGTCGCGCTCGACGGTGCTCAGGAAGCGATCCGACTGCAGAGGGCCGAGGCTGAAACCGCCTACACTTCCGCGACCGCGTTAGATTGCAGGAGAATTTCATTGGAAACGACGAAGGTGGCAGTTGTCACCGGGGCCGCGCGCGGCCTCGGTCAGGCGATAAGCACTCGGCTTGCGAAGGCAGGATTTTGTGTTGTCGCTGTCGATCAGGTCGATTCACTCGAGACTGTCGCAGCCATAGTTCGATTTGGTGGAGTGGCCGTGAGTAGGTCCACCGATGTCGCCAGCCCACGCTCTGTAGATGAGCTCGAGGCCTTCTTGACGAGCGAATATGGCCGTGTGGACGTCCTAGTGAACAACGCTGGTGTCTTCCCCAAGCGGCCGTTTGAGTCCATGGATCTGGAATTTTGGCGGAAGGTTCTTGCCGTCAATCTTGACTCGCAATTCCTGATGACTCAGGCAGTGCTTCCCCTCATGAAAGCAAGTGGTTCCGGTCGGATCATCAACATTTCCTCAAACTCCGTCGGGCTGCCAGTGCCAGACTTCGTTCCTTATGTGACGAGCAAGATGGGCGTCATCGGTTTTACGCGCGCTCTCTCTGTCGACCTTGCCAAGTATGGGATTACCGTCAATGCCGTCGCCCCCGGACTGACGAAAACCCCGGGCGCCATGGCCAACTACGACGAAGTGGCACTGGAGAAGATGACCGAACGACAGCCAGTGAAGCGCGCCGGGACATCGGAGGACGCAGCTTCGGCGGTGCTTTTCCTTGCCAGCGACGACAGTGAATTCATCACCGGACAGACCGTGGTGGTGGACGGTGGCCTAGTCCGTTTGTGAGTCTTGGCGCGGATGGAACCGCACGACGGCGGCTTTTCACGATTCCGGGTTTCCCGGCACCTTGGTCCAGTCGGCCGGGCGGGCTCTCTGCCCGGAGCGGATGAAGGCACGGAGATTCGCGTTGCGGCCGGGTATGGAAGGCGGTCCCGAAGCACGGTCTGGCGACTGGAGGCGTCCGCACCGAGGATCGACGGGCGTCAACGACGTGGTCGCGATTCGACCGTTAGCCGTGCCCTGTCGACGACGCTCGAAGACTGAACAGTTGTGACGCTTGAAAAGTGAACACTCACCACGATCGGAGAGTGATCACTTTGGAGGACTGGGCGTTGATCCGTCGGTTTGCCGGCGGGGGCGTTTCGAAGGTGCAGATCGCCAGGAGGCTGCGGATCTCACGCATGACCGTGATCAAGGCGGTGGCGTCCGATGCGCCACCGAAGTACGAGCGAGCGTCGGCACCGACGTCGTTCACACCGGTCGAGCCGCTGGTGCGGCAGTTGTTGAAGGACACTCCGGACTTGCCGGCAATGGTGATCGCCGAGCGGGTTGGCTGGACCGGGTCGATCACGTGGTTCCGCGACAACGTCCGCCGGCTGCGGTCTGAGCAGCGGCTGGTCGACCCGGCCGATCGGCTCGCGTGGCTGCCGGGGGATGCGGCGCAGTGCGATTTGTGGTTCCCGCCGAAGAAGATCCCGCTCGAGGATGGGACGAAGACGCTGTTGCCGGTCATGGTGATCACCGCCGCGCACTCGCGCTTCATGGTCGGTCGGATGGTCCCCACGCGGCATACCGAGGACCTCGTCTTGGCGATGTGGGAGCTGATCCTGGAGTTGGGCGCGGTGCCGCGCCGGCTGATCTGGGACAACGAGTCTGGCATCGGCCGCGGCAAGCGGCACGCTGACGGCGTTGCTGGGTTCGCGGGCGTCCTGGCCACGACCGTGCAGCGGCTGAAGCCCTACGACCCCGAGTCAAAGGGTGTGGTCGAACGCCGCAACGGCTACTACGAGACCTCCTTCATGGCCGGCCGGTCCTTCGCGTCACCGGCTGACTTCAACGCCCAGTTCGCCGACTGGCTGAGGATCGCGAACAGTCGGGTGGTGCGCACCATCACGTCGCGACCGCGAAGGTGCTGCGTGAGAAGTTCCAGCGTTCCCGCCCCGTCACCGATCCGGACGCGGGGTTGGTACGAGGCCTGGCCGACTACGACCGCGCCTTCGGCCTGACCGACACCCGCACCGGTGAGGTGGCGTGATGACAGCAGCAGGGGCAAGAAGAGCGACACGACCGAGGCGCTCAAGCAGCTGACGTACCTGGCATCGGCGATGAAAGCACCACGGATCACCGAGTCCGCTGCCCGCCTTGCTGACCACGCACGTGACGCCGGCTGGAGCCACGAGGAATACCTCGCCGCAGTGCCGGATCGTGAGGTCGCAGCCCGCAACGCATCGGGTGCCCAGCTGCGGATCCGGGCCGCAGGGTTCCCGGCCCGCAAGACGATCGAGGAGTTCGACTGGGACGCCCAACCTGGCGTGCGGCAGCAGGTCGCCGTACTCGCATCCGGCGGGTTCCTGACCGAGGCACGCAACATCGTGCTGCTGGGACCGCCCGGCACCGGCAAGACGCACCTGGCCACCGGCCTGGGGATCGCGGCAGCGAACCACGGCCACCGAGTGCTGTTCGCGACCGCGACCGAGTGGGTCACCCGGCTCACCGAAGCGCACCGCGCCGGCAAGCTCCCGAACGAGCTGGCACGGTTGCGGCGCTACGGGCTGATCATCGTCGACGAGGTCGGCTACCTGCCGTTCGAGCAAGACGCCGCGAGCCTCTTCTTCCAACTGGTCAGCAGCCGCTATGAGCACGCCTCGTTGATCCTGACCAGCAACCTGCCGTTCAGCGGCTGGGGAGGCGTCTTCGGCGACCACGTCGTCGCAGCCGCGATGATCGACCGCGTCGTGCACCACGCCGACGTCCTCACCCTGAAAGGCGCCTCGTACCGGCTACGCAACCGCGGCATCGACACCCTGCCCAGCATCCGCGAGACCGCCGACCACCAGCCGAACTAGGCTGGCCACTCCGTTCACTTTTCGAGCGTCGGAACCGACCAGAATTCGAGCGTCGTCGACACTCAGCTCAGGTGCCATATCCGTCAACGCATGCCCTGAGCTCCACGAGCCGATCAGCCTCGGCGAACTCCGGACGCGGAGTCCGCTGGGGCGAGGACGATGTCGAAGCTAACCTTGCTCCACTCGCCGTCGATGTGTCGGCCATCTGGCGTTGGGGTCTCGGCTGGCTGCTGCTGGAACCTCTTGATGAGTGACTGCTTGACACCGAAGACGGAGTCCTTCCAGCCGATGGGATCGCCCTCGGGGAAGATGTGAGTGACCAGCGTGCGGAACCCCTCATGGCTGACCATGAAGTGCAGGTGTGCCGCACGCAGGGGGGAGCGGCCGACTGCGGCGAGCAATTGACCTACCGGGCCATCGTCGGGAATCGGGTAGGGCGTGGGGGTAAGGCCCCAGAACCGGTAGCTGCCATCGGTATCCGTGAACATGTGGCCTCGGGCCGCGCGCTTCCCGGCGTCGTACTGCACGTCGTAGAAGCCGTCCTCGTCGGCCTCCCACACCTCGATGCGGGCCCCGGCAAGGGGCCTTCCGTCAGTGTCAGTGACGCTCCCTTCGACCCAGCACGGCTCGCCAACTGCTCCGAAGCTCAGATCGCCACCGAGTTCGATCTCTGGGCTGTCGCCGACGAAGAACGGGCCGAAGACGGTGGCCTCGGTGGCATCTTTGTACGCCACGTTGTTCATGTTGATGACCTGCATCGAGGCGGCGAGGGTGTCGGAGAGCAGAATGAACTCCTGACGGACCTCGTCGGTGATGTGGCCGGCCCGGGTGAGGAATTCGATGGCCGCGTTCCATTCCCGCTCGGTTAGTCGCACGTCCCTCAAGAAGGCATGCAAGTGCTTGACCAGTGACTGCATGACGCTTTTCAAGCGTGCGTCTCCGCACTCTTCGAAGGACGCAATCACAGTCGCGACGAGCTCGGCCTCGACGGCCTCCTGTTCCGCGCTAATGGCAGGCGCGTCGGCAGCGGGCGTGTCTGTTGTGGTGACGCCGGTCGCACCGGAGTCGCGGGCAGGCAAGGTGGTCATGACGGGGCTCCCTCCCAGGCCGCGTGCAGCAGCGCGGTGATGTTCTCCTCGGTGATGGGTGTCGGGTTGTTGTCGGGGATGGCGGCGCGGATTGCCGGCACGGCCTCGGCGATACCGTCTTCAGGCATGCCGTACTCCTTCAGTGCTTTGGGAGCGTCCAGGACGGCATATAGCTCAGCCAGGCCGGCATCGGCGCGGTTGGCCCCCAAGGCGGTGGCAATCCGCGTCGCAGCATTGGGGGCGTTGGGCAAGTTGAATTTCAGCACGTGCGGCAAGACCACGGCATGGGTCTGGGCATGGGGAAGGTTGAACATGCCGCCCAGTACGTGGCAGATCTTGTGGTGCATCCCGGATTGGGCGGAGGCGAACGCGACTGCGCCCAGGTAGGCGCCGTACAGCGTCTGCTCGATCCCGTCGATGCTGCTGCCCTCGCAGGAGACCGCGCGAAGACCCGCGGCTAGTGCCCGAATTCCTTCGGTTGCCAGGGCTTGATCGATTGGATCGGTCTGCGGACCCCACATCGAGTCGACACAGTGCGCCAAAGCGTTGAGCCCACTAGCGACAGACATAGCGGCGGGCAGAGAGGTCAGCAAGGCGGCGTCATATACGACGGAGCGAGGTAACGCTCTCTCGTCGGCCCCTGTGTTCTTGGTCCGACCGTCCGTCAAGCCCCAGACGTTGGTCGCCTCTGAACCGGCATAGGTCGTGGGTACCGCAATGATCGGAAGGCCGGTGGTCAGCGCGACCGCCTTACCCAACCCCGTAGTGGAACCGCCACCGACAGTCACCAGGACGTCTGCCCGGCTCTGGGCGGCTGCCAGTCGAGCCCGCTCGGCTACCTCGGCAGGGACATGCATCACGACCTCGTCATGGCGCAGCGCCATCGGCAGCTCCGCGGCGATGGGATCGGCCAGCGTCGCCTCACGCTCTGAGGCGATCAGCATGACGCGATTCGCGCCCAGAGCCGAGACCTGCTCTGCGACTGCCTGTGGTGAGGCGTCCGGCGCGAACACGACCCGTTGCGGCAGGGTCACATGAACGAATCTCAAGGCAGGTCCGCCGTCGCAGCGAGTGGCGCTTCGGGGTCGTAGCCGTAGATCCAGCCATTCGCCAGCAGTGGATCCTCGTCTGCATAGGCTCGATCCCGCATTTGCTGTTCGGGACCGTCGGGGAGGTGGTTGAGTTCCGCCCTGCCGTGACTGACGCGCTGTAGCTTGGTTGTCCGGGGGATACGGATGCCTTCATAGCGACGCAGTGCCGCCGCCGGGTCATCGAGACCGTCCGCTAGGCATCGGGCCAGCACCGCAGCATCCTCGATGGCCTGGGCCGCCCCCTGGGCGAAGAACGGGAACATCGGATGGGCCGCGTCGCCCAGCAGGGTTGCCCCTTCGTCAGACCACCGGGTCAGAGGTTCGCGATCCAGCAGTGCCCAGCGACCGGGGACCCCAGCGGAGCGGATGAGCTCGGTCAGGCGCGGGTCCCAGCCCTTGAACTCCTGAAGGAACTCCTCCACCGTCGCCGTCGCAGTCCATGATTCGGTGGTGTAATCGCCTGCTGGCGCGAAGGCGACCAAGTTGATGTAGTCACCACCTGAGACCGGGTAGTGGACCAAGTGATGGCCGGGCCCGAGCCAGAGAGTCTGCGCAGGACGTCGAGCGAACGCAGGCGCCTGGTCAGCCGGCACCAAAGCCCTGAAGGCGCAGATCCCCGAGTAGGTCGCCGGCGACACCCCGAAAAGCGTGTTGCGCACGATGGAATGCACGCCATCGGCGCCGATCAGGACATCGGTCTCGACGGATTCTCGGTCGGCGAACTCCAGGCGCAGCTTGTCGCCCGTACGTTCGAGCTGAACACACTTGTGGCCGAGGACGACGGCCGCTGCGGGGACTTGCGCCCTTATTGCGGCCAACAGGTCCGCCCGGTGTGCGGTGTAGGTGTGTTCGCCATAGAGACCTTCGCAGGAGGAGACCAGGTTCTCAGCGGAGAGAACACGACCGTCCTGCCACCGCCTGAATTCCCAACCGATCTCGAGGCGTACGGCGCGCTTGGTGAGGTCACCGAGCACCCCGAGGCGGCGCAACTGACGTGCCGCGTTCGGCGCCACCACCAAGCCCGCGCCGACCTCGACGATCTGATGTGCCTGCTCATAGACCGTGGCATCCAGTCCCTCTCTCCGGAGGAAAGCCGCAGCAGCCAACCCACCGATGCCCCCGCCCAAAATGACAACCCTTGGTGTGTCGGCGATGCGCGTTGTCATCGGAGCTCCTCGATATCAGAGACGTCTCTGGCGGACCGCTTGGACCCGCTCGACGGGCCGGCCGCACCGATGAGGTGGAGACGTTGGCTTCCCGCGTCCGCATACTGCCTCGATGAGTACGATGGTGAGCACTAGCGCGCCATTCAACGAACATTGATGGGGTGCGAGCTCGATACAGGGTGAAGGGGGAGTAACCATGTCTAGGACTAGCGAACCGGGTCGCACCGTCAGCTCGCGCCTCATGGAGCTGCTCTTCTCGTTCGCGCCCGACAGCCCCGATCTCAGTCTCGCTGACCTGGCGCGCAGAACCGGCTTGCCCCATTCCACGGCGCGCCGATTGGTGTTGGAGCTGGTGGATGCGGGTGCCCTCGACCAGCGCCCCGACGGCCGGTTCTCGGTTGGGCTGCGACTCTGGCAGCTCGGGACCCTCGCACCCTTGACGGAGTCGCTTCGAACGATGGCCAAGCCCTTCATGGAAGATCTGTACACAGCTCTTGACCAGCATGTGCAGCTTGCGGTCCTGGAGGGTCAAGAGGCAGTGATCCTGGAACGTCTATCGGCTCCACATGCTGTGGGGCTCGTGTCCCAGGTCGGCGGACGGCTTCCGCTGCACTGCTCAGGCGTAGGCAAAGTGCTGCTTAGTCATGCTGGCCGGCAAATGATTGACGATGTGCTCAGCCGTAAGTTGCGGCGGCACACCGACAACACCGTCACCGACGCCCAGCTGCTGCGTCGGCAACTAGAAGAGAGCCGGCGCACAGGCTTCGCACTCGTCCGTGGGGAGCTCACTGACGGTGCGGACTCGATTGCCACCCGGATCATGAACCACGAAGGACGGGTGGTGGCGGCCCTGTCCGTGGTCGTTCGCGCTGGCTCTGTGCAGCCTCACGGAGTTCTGCCCTCGGTCATCACCAGTGGGCTCGGTCTGTCACGCAGGCTGGGCTGGCGCCCGGGCGTGCCGATTCGCGACTCGAGCGGCTCGTAGTGCCCTCCTTGATCAACGGGTCGAACGACGCGTGAAAACGGGCACGGCGCGATGAGCATCGCGGACATGACTGACCAGCGGCGCCGCCCAGCTAGGAAATGGACAGGGACACGACTGCCCAGGAGGGCTTGAACGCGGGCGCCGCTCCTCGGCGGCTTGACTAGCGTCGAAGGGCCAGCGTCGTGATTCCCGAGCTGGTCGCCGCACGTCCGAATGGCCACCACGGTGGGCGCGCTCCGGATTGCACCGGCTGATCCACGGGCGACCGCGCCCTTGGATGCGACCGGCACCCCGGTCCAGGCGGCTTAACCATTCAATGAACCAGTGACTGGCCTCACAGGGTGGGTCCGTGGAGACTTCCTGTCTGCGGTCGCCAGCGGCTTTGAAGGCCAGGCATCCACCAAGTGCGGATCACTTTGACAAGAGCTCCAGGTCGCTGCGCTGCTGGGATCACTGGCGTGGAGTAGTGAAGGGGATCCTGTTCAGCAGCCTGAATGTGCGTCGTTGAGGTCGACCGTTCACTACGCAGACATGACGAGGAGCAAGACCTTGAACAGCGATAAGAAGTTCCATCTCAACCTAATCGCCAACTCCATCACCCTCCACGCCGGACTCAAAGAAGTCGAACGCGCGGCGGGCGTTGCTCCGAGCGAGAGTCGGCCGGTCGCGCTGTACTCGGAGTACGCGGCAATCGCCGAGGAAGGCAACTTCACCTCGATGTTTCTGGCCGACACTCTGGTGGCAGTCGGCTCGCCCTTGGCTGGTGGTGGTTCGCCCGAGCCTTTCACCGCGTTGGCCGCCGTCGCGGCCAGGACCCGAAACATCGGCCTGATCGCCACGGGTACGACCAGCTTCTACGAGCCGTACAATCTCGCCCGCCTCATGGCGTCGCTCGACTTGATCTCGGACGGCAGAGCGGGATGGAACTGCGTGACCGGTGCGCTCGCTACGGCAGCACCAAATTTTGGTAGCGACCCACTTCCGCCTCGTGAAGAGCGCTACGCGCGGGCTGACGAGTTCCTCGACGTCGTTTCAGGCCTGTGGGACCGGAGAACTCTTCGACCGAACGAGCGTGGAGGCACGGATCTCTTCGCCGAGGCGGTCAACCACCACGGGAAGTACTTCGACGTCGAGGGGCCACTCAACGTTGCGCCTAGCCGTCAAGGCAGGCCTCTTGTGGGTCTGGCCGGGGGATCGGGATCTCAGATCTCCACAGCGATCAAGCACGCCGACGTCGTGTTCACCAACGCCGTCTCACGAGAGGTGGCGGCCGAATATCGGTCTGAGATGAATCAATCCCTGGTCGCCGCGGGCAGGAAGCCCGACAGCATTCCGATCATGCCAATGATCGTGCCATTCCTTGGAGCGACCCGAGCGGAGGCCGAGGAGAGGAAGCGCTCGTTGGACATGCATCTGGAAGTGGACGCGATGGCGCCCAACGCGCTGGCCAACTTCGGCATCAGCTACAGCTACGACGACGTTGACGATCCCTTCCCTGTCGACGTTCTTCCCCACCCTCAGACCGTCAAAAGCACCATTGGGGGGGCTTGGGGAAGTTACCGAGGACTCTACAACTGGATTCAGGAGCGACCAGGAGTGACCGTGCGAGAAGTCACGCTCCAGGCGAGTCTCGGTCAGTCGCACCAGAAGTTTGTGGGCTCATACGACGACTTCTGTGACGACATCGAGCTCTGGTTCAGGGAGGGTCTCGCTGCCGGATTCCTTCTCATGTGCCCGGAGGGCCTCGAGTCCGCGAACGGGTTCGTGGAGCACTTGGTTCCCCGACTCATCGACCGCGGAATCTACCGGACTACCCCTGACGAGCGTCCGCTGAGGGAGCGGTTCACGTGCACGTGACCCCTGCTCAGCTCGACGTCGCTGGGAAGAACCCGGCGAGCGAGGCCGGACGAGCTCAGTCCGTCGACGTAGATGCCTGCAAGGCCGTGTTTCGCAGGCACCCTGCGGGAGCTGCGCTACTGACCGCAGAGGCCGACGGTCGCCGCGTTGCGATGACCTTGACGTCCCTCATCTCCGTCAGCGCAACACCGTTCTTGGTCGCGTTCTCAGTATCCGAGTCATCGTCTAGTGCGCCCGTGATGGCCAACGCGTCTCGCGTCGTTGCGCACCTCCTCGGCGCCAAGGACATCGGGTTGGCGGTCCTCGGCGCGACGAGCGGGATCGACCGCTTCCGTGATCAGGAGCTGTGGACACGCAATCCCTCGGGCGCACCAGTCTTTTTGACCGAGTCCCCTCGCCTGGAGGCACAGATCTTGAACCGCGTTCGCGCCGGCGCGGCAACGCTCTATGTCGCTGAGGTCGTCGCGGTCTCGCTGGGCCAGCCCGGCGGCGACCCGTTGGTTTACCACGAGGGGACGTGGCGAGGACTAGGTGCGCGTGTGACCGAGCCCGCCTGACCGTCCGCAAGTCTACGCAGCCTGGCGCGGTGCGCAGCGCCTTGCTCCGACCAACTCGATTCAAGCCCGATTTGACGATGGCAAGAAGTATGCCGATCAGCCCTCGACTGGCGTCGGCGTACCTGATCGATCCTTCAAGGGGATTCGGCCGAGGCCATCAGACGCCCTCTAGGGGACGAGGAGACGAAGTGAACCCGGAGATCGACGAGCCCATCTCTGCTCGTTCTCACTACGTGGAGGTCAGCGGTCTGCGGACCCACTACCTCGAGGGGGGAGAGGGACCCACCCTGATTCTTCTTCACGATGGCGGCTTCGGCGGATCTGGCGCTGCGACCTGGTATCGAAACTTCGACGCGTTCGCCTCCCGTTTCCATGTCATCGCGCCGGACTGGTTGGGTTTCGGCCGGACGGCAAAGGTGCACGACTTCGAGGGCGGTCGAGCCCGTCGGTTATGGCACATGACCCGGTTCTTGGAGGAGATCGGCGTCGACGCCGCGGCTTTCGCTGGTGTCTCGATGGGCGCAACCCTGTTGTTGCAGGTTCTGGCCAGCAAAGAACAGGACTGGCCGGTGCAGGCAGCAGTCGCCATCTCCGGGGGCGGCTTCATGCCCAACAACGCCGCCAGACAGAGCATGGTCGGATTCGACGGCACCCGGGAGAGCATGCGGGCGCTCGTGCGGGCGATGACTCTCGACCCGCGCTGGGAAAACGATCCGAATCTCCTTGATCGCCGACTGCACGATGCAACACAACCAGGCGCATGGGAGGCGGTTGCTGCTGCCCGGTTCAAGTCGCCGGTGGCCGCGGAGCCTGAGGGGTTCGGTGGCCAAGACCGCACACCATACGAGGACATCAGCGTCCCCACGCTGCTGATCGCCGGCGCCGACGATGCCCTGCGTGAGCCCGGCTATGCGGACGACGTAGCTAGGAGAGTGCCGCATTGTGAGCTTCATGTCCTCTCGAGGTGCGGTCACATGGCGAACATCGAACAGGCCGAGCAGGTCAACGACCTCGTGCTGGAGTTCTTGGTCCGCACACTCAACCCGGGCAACGAAGTTCTAACGCGGGGGGCGACCACGTGAGCGCTCCGTTGCTTCGAGTCCGAAACCTCTCGATGACCTTTCCAGGCGTCAAGGCATTGAACGAGGTCGACCTCGACGTCTCCGCAGGAGAGGTTGTCGCGCTTCTTGGGCACAACGGAAGCGGGAAGAGCACGCTCGTGAAGGTCTTGGCCGGGCTCTACCGGCCCGATCCAGGTTCGGTTGTCGAAGTGCAAAGTGATCTCCACTTCATTCACCAGGACCTGGGCCTCGTCTCTTCTCTGACCACTGTTGAGAACTTGGGCCTGGGGAATCAGCCGGGCTGGCGAGACCTGTTGCCGTTTCCACCGACAGAGGCCACCCGGGCGGAAAAGATGATCGCCAAGTTCGGTGCACAATTCGACGTCACCATCCCGGTCTCACGTATCAGTCCCGCGGAGCGGGCAATCGTGGCAATCACACGCGCTACGTCGAGCTGGCACGGCACGCGCAACATCCTTGTTCTAGATGAGCCGACTGCAAACCTTCACGGCAACGAGGCTGAAAGGCTGCGAACTGTCGTGAAGGACTTCGCGGCACGCGGCGCGGCCATTCTGTTCATATCTCACCATCTCGGCGAGGCGGTCGAGCTAGCAGATCGAGCCGTAGTCTTGCGCGACGGCGTCAAGATCATGAATGAACGTCGGGGTCACTTCGATGAAGAGGCTCTGGTCACTGCAATCAGCGGTCTGCCGCAAGAAGCGCCGTCTCGTCGCGAGCAGATCGCGATCGCGACACCGGACTCCGCTGCGTCGCAGCGACCGTCGACTGGGACTCGGCTCCGCGTGCAGAATCTCCAGGCTGAGCACATCCAGTCCTTCGACATTGAGGTCCGTATAGGCGAGATCGTCGGGATCAGCGGGATCGTCGGTTCTGGCCGCGACGAAGTTCTCGGTTGCATCTTCGGAGCACGGCCTGTTCAGACAGGCGCCGTCTCAGTCGACGACGTGGCCGTAGCACCTGGCTCGATCCCTGCATCAATTCGCGCCGGGATCGGATATGTGCCTAGTGATCGCCGGGGCTTGGCCAGTGTCCTCACGTTCAACGCTCGCGAGAATCTCACTCTCACCAGCATGAATGGGCTCTTACGCAATCAGGGCGTTTCCATCAGGAGCGAGCGCCGAGTCGCGCAACGTGAGCTTGCCCAGGTCGGAGTGCTTCCCAACGACCCGGAGCGTCCCTTCACGCTGTTCAGCGGTGGCAACCAGCAAAAGGTCGTCATCGCGAAGTGGTTGCGCATACAGCCGACGGTGTTGCTGCTGGACGAGCCAACGCAAGGGGTCGATGTGGGCGCCTGCCAAAGCATTTACACACTCGTGCGCGAGGTAGCGGAACGCGGCGCCGCGGTGCTGGTGTCTTCCTCGGATGAGAACGAACTCGTCTCGTTGTGCGACCGGGTAATCGTGATGCGGGACGGATGTGTCGCTGCTGAGCTCATCGCCGGCGACGTGACCGAGCACAACATTCTACGTGCAGCTTTGGCATCTAGTCCGAACAGCCAGCCTGGAGGAGAATTGTGAACACCGACGTAGCGCCTCTCGACCGTGATGCCCACGCCGACGACGCGGGCCCGAGCCCGGCGTCGCGTAGCCGTCGGCACCGCTTCCTGGCATCTCTGTCGCCAGCAAATATCAGCGTTCTGTACCTGGCTGTGGCGATCGTGATCCTGTTCAGCCTGTGGATTCCTGATCTCTTCTTGACATCAATAACGCTGAAGACACTGCTCAACAACAACGCGATTCCGGCATTCGCGGCTCTCGCGCTCCTACTTCCGCTCGCTGCCGGATTGATAAACCTGGCTGTTGGCGCTCAGGTGGGCGCAGCGTCAATGCTCACAGGCTGGCTTCTGGTGAACCAGGGTTACGGCATTTGGATTACTGTCGCGATATGCCTCGGAATGGGAATTGCTGTCGGCATCATTTCAGGGTATCTGATCGTGTATTGGCGGATCGATTCCTTCATCGCAACGTTGGGCATAAGCTCTCTTCTGGCGGCTTTTACGAGTGGGTTGTCTGGCGGTAGGCAAATCTTAGGGATGCCCGAGAGGTTTGCTGAGCTCGGCTCGAGCACGTTGTTCGGGCTGACTTATCCCGTGTGGATCCTGCTGGTTGTCGCGCTCGTCTTGTGGTATTTCCTCGAGAAGACTCCTGCTGGGCGTCGAATCTACGCCGTCGGCGGCAACATCGATGCCGCGAAGCTGTCGGGTGTGCGCACGAGTCGTGTCATCATCTTGTCCTTGGTGATCGGCGGGGCCATCTCCGCCGGCGCGGGAGTGCTGCTCACCGCCCAGTTGGCGAATGCCGACCCGACGCTCGGACCCGGATATCTGCTGATCGCATTCACGGCCACATTTTTCGGCGCCACTCAATTCGGCGGGCGGTTCAACGTGTGGGGCACCGTGTTGGCTGTGTACGTGATCGCTGCCGGTGTCAAAGGGCTTCAACTAGCTGGAGCCCCGGTCTGGATCCCAGACGCATTCAACGGCGCGGCGCTGCTCGTCGCGGTAGCGATGGCCACCTTCAAGCGGTCTGGGCGGTCCAGTTTCTGGGATCCCATCAGTCGGCTGCTGCCGTGGCGACGGTCCAAGAGAACCGCCTTCTCAACTTGACGCAGGCAAGGACTCCGTAGCAAGGAACGGTCGAAGCCAGCGAGACCGTCACGTTCCCCGCGGCACACCGCCGCGGTGGAAACTTCAATGAACAAGGAGAAGCAATGAGGCGAGTAATCACGTCGGCGGCTGTGCTGGCAGTAATTGGGTCGGCCCTGGTCGGCTGTGGTTCGTCTGACGACTCGGGTAGTTCGGGCGATGGGGAGGCCGCGTCGACATCCCAAGTCGCCGTGGCGGCGCAGGACGTGGTGAAGCCGTACCTGGCGGCGCCGTCCGAATTTCCGATCACGGAGCCTCTCAAGGGTTCGGCGGCGGGTAAGAAGATCGCCTACCTGGATTCAGGAACCCCTGTTTCAGCTCTGGAACTGACTTTTGCGCAAGAGGCTGCTAAGAAGCTCGGTATGACAGTGGACCGTATTGACGCTGGATTCCAAGCGGACTCGATCCAGAACGCTTTCGACACCGTATTGGCAAAGGGCTATGACGGCGTCATCGATGCAGGACTGCCGATGCCGTTGGCTGAGCGAGGTCTACAAGACTTGGCCGATGCAGGCACGCCGGCGGTAGGGTTCGGCCTCGGCAAGGGGGACAAGAGTCTGGTGCCGGTGTCGCAATCGAGCGATGTCGCAAACCGTAAGGCGGGAGCCGTTCTTGCTGACTACGTCGTCGCTACCTACGGCGAGGACGTTGACACTGTCTACTACTACGTTCCCGAAATCGAGTCAACCCGCTTCTCATACGAAGCCTTCAGCGAAGAAGTTGAGAAATTGTGCTCGACGTGCAAGGTGCGGTCGGCTGAGATCCCCATCGCCGACCTAGGCACGAAGGCACCGAGCGACGTGATCGCGGACCTGCAGGCGCACCCCGATACCAAGCAGGCTGCATTCGCAGTTGGCGAGATGGCCATCGGGTTGCCCGCCGCGATGAAGACCTCGGGACTGGAGGTGGACACCGTCACCGTGGCGCCGGGGCAGGACTCGCTCCAGCAGATCAAGGACGGCGACATGAGAGCTGGCGTTGGGTTTGACTTCACCTTCATCGGCTGGGCGCAGGTGGACTCACTCGCGCGGCTGGTCCAGGGGCAAGCCCCGTCGCAGGCCGTCTTGGACGACGTCATTCCGATGCAGGTGATCACCCAGGACTCGGTAACGGACGATATGGTCAAGGACGGTTGGAGCGGTTTCCCTGACATCGCGGATCGATTCGACGAGCTCTGGTCGAAGGCTCTTGCCAGCTGAGCTCTGATGTCGCGCGGTAGATCAGCATCGCCCGAACCCACCCAGGTGGGTTCGGGCGATTGCCTCTGGCCGCAGCGGGGACGTTTGGTCTTGGTGCGAGCGCCCGCGATCACCGAGGGGCAGCTGCTCTGGATGCGGCGTCCGAGATGAGCCCGCGGATGCTCCCTACGGTCCGTGGCAGGTGCGGATCGGCACGGTCGGCGCGGTGCGCGACCGCCAGTTTGACGGTTACGGTCGGCCGGCCCAGGGCCGATAGACGACGCCGTCCAGCGCCAGCCCGGTGACCGGCTCCGGGACCAAAGCATGCTTAGGCCGCCAGCGACGAGCGTGATCAGCGTGGAGGTCTCGCCGACCGCGTGGCGGATCACTGCTGCGCCCGTCGATCGCCGACGCCTCCCTGACACTGTTCCCGCTGCGGCGGGGATCGGCTGGTCGTCGCTCTCCCCACAGACCTGCTGGCGGGCGGCGAGCCGGTGCTCCCCGCGGAAGGCGAAGTCGATGCCGGGCAGCTCGGCAGACAGGTTTCGCGAGAGAACGCAAGCAGGTCGGGAAACGCCTGGCCGATTTCAAGGGCTTCAGTTCATGCTTGCCGACATGGCGATGCAGCTTGAAGCGTCACGTCACATGGTCTACGTGGCGGCTGCCAAGTCGGAGCGCGACGACGGCGATCTGGCCTTCTTCGGCGCGGCCGCCAATTGCTTTGCATCTGATGTCGCGATGAAGATCACGACCGACGCAGTCCAACTTCTCGGCGGATATGGCTACACCCAGGACTTTCCGGTCGACGGATGATGCGGGACGCCAAGATCACTCAGATCTACGAGGGCACCAACCAGATCCAGCGGATTGTCATGGCGCGTCAGTTGCTGGGTCCCGGGGCGACGCTCATCCGCTGAAGGCTTCTGGTCGCTCCTCGCGTCGAGCGCGGACGTAGCCTCAGACCGAGCACCTCGAGTTCGCCGATTGTCGTGTCCGCAGCCCCTGTCCTCGCCTGGGTGCCGACTTCTTGGTCGAGATCCGTGTTGGTAGGTCGCTACCGCGCGCAACGCCTGGTCGACACGACGCTGCCGCCCGAGCAGGGCCCGGGAAGGGTGCCCGACCGTCGCAGGTCTCACGAAGCGTTGCGCGGTCGAATCACCGGTACCGCGACGTCTACGCTGGTGACTACCAATAGGCGGCTGCGCGGCCGGCCGCCTCTCTGACAGACGACTCGGTCGCCGAGGTCGGCGTCCGGACTCCTTGCCGATCCGTGCTCGCGACGGAGTTCCCATGGATCAGGTGCGTCGTCGCGGTCGACTCCGCCGTCCGCGTAGCTCAGTAGGTGTGGAACCCGCGCCCCGTCTTGCGACCGAGCAGGCCAGCGTCCACCATTCGCTGGAGGAGCGGGGGAGCGGCGTAGAGTGGTTCCTTGAACTCTTGATGCAGGGATTCTGCGACCGCTTGGGTCGTGTCCAGGCCGATCAGGTCCGCCAGCGCTAATGGGCCCTGTGGATGGGCCGCCCCTAGAACCAGGCCGCGGTCGATGTCCTCCGCCGATGCAAATCCCGACTCGAACATCCTGATCGCACTGAGGATGAACGGGATCAGCAGGGCATTGACGACGAACCCGGCTCTGTCCTGGCAGTCGATCGGTCGCTTGTCGAGGCCTCCGACCCACGAGCGGCAACGCTTGAGCGTGTCTGTCGACGTCAGCAGCGGATGGTGGGGCCGTCCTACCAACTGCTATCGGCCTGGATGGGCGTGTTTCAGTTCCTTCCGGCTTGCTGGAGGCCGGCGAGGAGCGTGCCAGGCCTGAAAGCGTCTCACAACACGCATCCCGGGTTGAGGATCCCGTCCGGGTCGAGCGCGTTCTTGATCCGCCTGTTCAGAGCCATGACGTCGTCGCCGAGATACAGACCGAGCCAGGGCTTCTTTAGGCGCCCGACGCCATGCTCGCCGGTGATCGTGCCCCCCAGACCCACGGCCAGTTCCATCACCTCGCCGTACGCGGCCTGCGCCCGCGACTTCTGCTCGGCGTCCATAGGATCGAAGACGATCAAGGGATGAGTGTTGCCGTCTGCGGCGTGCGCGATGACCGCGATCTCAACGTCGTGGGCGCGTGAGATGGTGGCGATGCCCATGACGAGATCGCCGAGCCGGGGGACTGGAACTCCTACGTCTTCGAGCAACAACGAACCACGGCGCTCGATTGCCGGTATCGCAATCCGGCGCGCAGTCACGAATGCCTCACCTTCGTCGGGATCGTCGGTCGAGAACACCTCGGTTGCGCCGCTCGCCTCGCAGAACTTCGCCATGGCCGCGATTTCGACAGCTGCAAATCCCGTCGGCTCGTCGGACTGCATGACCAACAGAGCTTCGGCGTCGCGGTCTAGCCCCATCCGCGTCATGTCCTCCACCGCGTTGATCGACGCCTTGTCCATGAACTCGAGCATCGACGGCCGCATGCGACGGGTGATGGCCAAGACGGCTGTGCATGCGGCCTCAAGGGTGCCGAACGTCGCCACCAGCGTCGCCGGGATCCGCGGCGCCGGGAGCAGTCGAAGCACTACGCGCGTGATGATTCCGAGCGTCCCCTCGCTGCCGACGAAGAGCTTGGTGAGGGACAGGCCGGCGACGTCCTTGAGACGCGGTCCGCCGAGCTCGACCGCAGTCCCGTCGGCAAGGACGACCGTCATGCCCAGGACGTAGTCGGTCGTCACCCCGTACTTCGCGCAGCACAACCCGCCGGCGTTGGTCGCGACGTTCCCGCCGATGGAGCAGATCTCGAACGACGATGGATCAGGGGGGTACCACAGCCCATGCTCCGCGACGGCAGCTTTCACTTCGCCATTCATCAGACCGGGCCCCACCGTTGCCGTCCGGGTGTTCGGGTCGACCTCGATGGCCCTCATGCGCTCCGTCGAGACCACGATGCATCCATCGACGGCGGACGATCCGCCCGAAAGTCCGGTGCCGGCTCCGCGAGTGACCACGGGGATGCCATGGGCGGACGCGAATCTGACCGCGGCCTGGACGTCCTCCGTGCATGTGGCTCTTACCACCGCCAGGGGCATCCCGGCGTCGGGGTCGTGGGCCCGGTCCCACCGATAGTTGGCCATGCGATCGGGCTCGACAACAAGCGAATCATCGGGCAGAGACTGCATGAGGGCGTCCAGATCGGGGACGACACCAGTTGGCATGTCACTCACGTCATTTCAATCCACGGAATTGTGATTCCACAGTGTGACTTCCCCCCACTGGCTGTCAAGCACTCGGCTCAGACTCTGACATCCGGTCGACCAATCGCGATGCCGCCGTTTGCAGGAGCGGCACGGCCCGCTCCACAACGTCGTTGGTCATCCTGGTCACCGGCCCCGACACCGAGACCGCCATCCAGGACCCGGCGCCGACAGCGAGCGGGACGGCCACGCAGCGCACTCCGACTTCTTGCTCCTGCTCGTCCAGAGCGAACCCTTGCTCACGAATGCGGCCGAGCTCGGCGGCCAACGCCGTCTCGGTCACGATCGTGTGGGGGGTGTAGCGCGAAAGGCCGCGCGCTCGAACGACCCGACTGATGGCGGCGTCATCCATCTGGGCCATCAACGCCTTGCCGACGCCTGTCGCGTGCAACTCGACTCGACGCCCGACCTCGGTGAACATCCGCATCGAGAAGTTTGCCGGGACCTGGGCAACGTACTCGGCCTGAGCGCCCACGAGCAGCGCCAGGTTCGCAGTTTCGCCCAGATCCTCGACCAGATCGGTCAGGACTTGCTGCGCATCGATCCCGACCAGCCGATGCGCGGCGCTGCCGAGCGGCACCAAGCGAAATCCGAGCGAATACGAACGATCCGGCAGTTGGCGCAGGTAGCCCCGATCAACCAGTGTGCGCGCCAGCCGGTAGGCGGTTGGTGCCGGAAGGGCAACCTCGGCGGCCATCTCAGCCAACGTCATCGCCTGACGGTGAGCGACGCATTCCAGTAGGTCAAGAGCTCGGTTGACGGACTGCACCCCGCCCGGGTTGGACGTCGCAGGCTTCTTTGACATCATGCTAAGGCTCCTATAGTTTCGTAATGCAGTATTTGTATTTCACCATACGAAATCGAAGGCGGGAAGATGGAACGGATCCAGACTGGCCGACTGCAGGTGTCCGCTGACCTCCACGCCTTCATCAGGAACGAGGCGATCCCGGGCGCAGGTTTGGACGAAGCAACGTTTTGGCGCAGGACCGAGGAGATCTTGGAAGACCTGGCTCCCCGGCTCCATGATCTTCTTCATCGACGCGAAGTCTTCCAGAACGCACTCGACGAGGTCGGTTCGGCCCGCGGCGCCGTGGGCGAGGAGGACTACTTGCGGTCACTCGGCTACCTGGTCGAAGAACCAGCTGACTTCCAGATAACCACGAGCGGCGTCGACACCGAGATCTCCGAGCAGCCGGGACCGCAGCTGGTCGTCCCGCTTCTGAATGCGCGGTTCGCCATCAACGCCGCCAACGCGAGATGGGGCTCGCTGTACGACGCGCTGTACGGATCGGACGTCATCGCCGAATCAATGGGCCTGGAGCGCACGAACGGCTACAACACCGCCCGAGGTGATGCGGTCGTCAGCTACGCCCGAAGCTTCCTTGATGAGCACTTCGCGCTGACCAATGGCTCGCATGCCAACGTCACCAGCTACTCGGTGGTCGACGGCAACCTCAGGGTCGCCCTGCAGGATGGCCAGGCCGCGCTGGCCCAGCCCGACCAGCTGGCCGGATACGTCGGTTCGTCAACGGCCCCGTCGAGCATCCTTCTCCGGAGGCACGGTCTACACGTCGAGATTCAGGTCGACCGCGAGCATCCGGTCGGCGCACGCGACCAGGCGGGCGTCCAGGACGTGGTCCTGGAGTCAGCAGTCACCGCGATCATGGATCTCGAGGACTCGGTCGCCGCCGTTGACTCCGCGGACAAGGTGGCGGGCTACCGCAACTGGCTCGGGCTGATGCAGCGCTCTCTGCAAGCCGAGGTGGTCAAGGGCGATCACACCTTCACCCGGGTGATGAACGGTGACCGCACCTACACCGCGCCGTCCGGCGGAACGCTTACGCTCCCTGGGACGTCCCTCCTGTTCATCCGCCAGGTCGGGCACCACATGTTCACCGATGCAGTGCTCGACGCAGACGGCCGTCCCATCCCAGAGGGCATCCTGGATGCGCTGGTGACCGGATTGTGCAGCAAGCACGACGTGGAGGGTCCGAGCGCCGGGAAGAACTCGCGCAAGGGCGCGATCTACGTCGTGAAGCCCAAGATGCACGGTCCGGCCGAGGTTGCCTTCGCGTGCGAGATGTTCCGGCTCGTCGAGCGGGCCCTCGGCCTGATGCCGCTGACGATCAAGATCGGCATCATGGATGAGGAGCGTAGGACCTCAGCCAACCTCAAGGCATGCATCTGGGCGGCCCGGGATCGCGTTGCCTTCATCAACACCGGCTTTCTCGACCGGACCGGCGACGAGATCCGAACCTCCACTTTCGCCGGCGCGATGGTCCGCAAGGCGGCCATGAAGAACCAGCCGTGGATCCGGGCGTACGAGGAGCAGAACGTCGACATTGCCCTGGAGTGTGGGTTCCTCGGACGCGCTCAGATCGGCAAGGGCATGTGGGCCGCGCCCGACAACCTCGCAGACATGCTGCGTGACAAGGTTGCTCATCCCCAGGCGGGGGCAAGCTGCGCCTGGGTGCCCTCTCCGACGGCAGCTACCCTTCACGCGCTGCACTACCATCAGGTCGATGTCCACGAGCGGCAGCGCGAGCTGCTCGCGAAGCCGCGACGACGGGCTCTGGCCGACCTCCTGACCATTCCACTGGGCACCGCGGCGGACTGGTCGGACAAGGACCGACGCGACGAGCTCGACAACAACGTGCAGAGTACGTTGGGTTACGTCGTTCGCTGGGTAGACGCCGGCATCGGGTGCTCCAAGGTCCCGGACCGTTCTGGAACGCCTCTGATGGAGGATCGGGCTACCTGTCGAATCAGCGCGCAATTGGTGTCCAACTGGCTTCTCCACGGCGTCGTCACCCGCTCCGAGGTTGAGGCGTCCCTCCGACGTATGGCTCTCATCGTGGACGAGCAGAACGCGGCTGAAGTCGGCTACGAACCGATGGCCCCCGACTTCGATGGAGAGGCGTTCCTTGCAGCGCGCGAACTCCTCCTCGAGGGGGTTCAGCAGCCGGCCGGTTACACCGAGCCCATTCTCCACAGCCACCGCCTCTCCAAGAAGGCTGAGCAGACCAGGAGTCACGCGTGAGCATCACCCTCGATAATGCCCGTAAGCTCATCTCCGCTATCGAGGCGTTCGCCGCGACGCACAGCCTCAAGCCGCTGACCAGCGTGGTGCTCGATCCTGGCGGGCACGTCATCGCTGCCGAACGCCAGGACGGTGCTTCCAACAAGCGGTTCGAGATCGCGTTCGGAAAGGCCAACGGAGCGCTGTCGCTGGGTGTTGGGTCCCGGGCGCTGATGGCTCGCGCCGAGCAGCAACCCTACTTCATCGCCGCCGCCACTTCCGCTATCGGAGGAGCCCTTGTGCCGGTGCCCGGCGGCGTACTCGTACACGACTCCACTGGCGTGCTCCAGGGCGCGGTTGGCGTGTCGGGGGACACCTCCGACAACGACGAGGCTGCCGCCGTCGCAGGAATTCGCGCCGTCGGCCTCGTGCCGACCGTCGACTGACCACATGACGACCTCGGCGGATCGGGTTGGGGGTTGCCGTTGAAGCGACGAAGTGCGGATTCACTACAGACGAAGGTCTTCGCTGGGTGTCGTGCGGGTCGCCCACCGTCTACGAAGAACACTGCCGCCCGCCGGTCGATCGTCGGGACATGTGCCTGGCCGAGGCGGAGAGGCACTCACTCGCGCCGTTGGCGCGCATCCGTGCAACAGGTCCAGGACCGCGCAGGGATGAGCTGGAGCAGGCAGGCATCTGTGATGCGAAAGTCGCAGCGGTCGAGGGTCTGCGGTGGCCGGTGGTGTCGAGCTCGTCCTCGTCTGCAACCTGGTGGTCGCGGCCGCAGTGCGAGACTGTGAGTGCCCTAGGTGAAGCGGGCACTAGTCGCAAGGGGAGGTGCGCCATGCTGCTGGCACAGCGGATTGCTCGCGGCGCGGCTCTCGAGATGCCAGCACAGGGGATTCGGGTCGTGGGGCTCAAGTGGGCCTAAACCGCGTGTACGGCCAGGCACTGGCGGTAGTTCTGCAGCTGGCAGAGGCGGTCGCAGCCAGCTAGCCGCCCGCTGCCATGACGACGACCACATTCTGCGGCGGTCTCGAGGCAAGGCGATGGAGGAGCGATGAGGCCGGGAACCGAGTTGGTTGCTCCACTGATGGCTTCATGCGATGCGACGGAGGGCGCCCCGGTCTTCATCGAATCCTCCGCGCATGAGCGGACGGGGGCGACGATGCGCCAGCAGGAAAGCAATGTTGAATGCGCTGTCGTAGTGGAGGGGAGATGACTCGCATGACGTTCGACTCGAACCAATTTCGCCAGGTACTTGGCCAGTATCCGACCGGCGTCTGTATCATCGCCGCGCTCGGAACAGACGGGAAGCCCGTCGGGATGACTGTGGGCTCGTTCAGCTCGGTCTCCCTTGATCCGCCCCTGGTGGGATTCATGCCCGCCAAGTCCTCCACGACGTGGCCGAAGCTGAGGGACTCGCCGACCTTCTGTGTGAACGTGCTTTCCGTCGACCAGGTCGAGGTGTGCCGGACCTTCGCCTCGAAAGCGGCCGACAAGTTCCAAGAAGTTCCATGGCGTCCGGCGTCATCGGGCTCGCCGGTGATCGAGGGGGTCGCAGCCTACATAGACTGCGACCTCGCCGAGGTACTTGATGCGGGCGACCACGAGATCGTTATCGGACGAGTGCGTGAGCTCGAGTTCGCAGCCAGCGCGATGCCCCTGCTGTTTTTCCGCGGGGGCTACGGAGGGTTCGCGACCTCGGCCATGACGGCGAGCGACGTCGATCTCTTCGACCATCTGCGCATCGCCGACGCAGCCCGCTCCGAGATGGACGCGCTTGCGTCGCGCTTCGACTGCCAGGTCGTGGCGTCGAGCGTCGTCGGCGAGGCGGTGGTGCTTTTGGCCAGTGCCGGAGAGTTCGCTGACGGGACGTCCTGGTCGACCGTGGGACAGCGCTTCCCGCTCGTGCCGCCGATGGGCGCCCCTCTGATGGCATGGCAGCCGCCGCCGACCGTCGAGGCGTGGCTTGCCCGAGTGAAGACGGACGACGAACGTCGGGTGTGGAGGGAGCGCATCCGCGAGGACCGCGACCGCGGCTATTCGGTCATGGTGGAAAGCACCCACCTCGCATGGTTCACGGAGCAGATCAACAGGCGCGAGCTCTCGGCGATGATCAGTGCCCTGACCGCGGAGCAACGTCGAGCCCTCGCTGAGTTGCCAGTGAAGCACGGCGACTCCACCGCTGCGCCCGCGGGCTCGATCCGGCGCATCTTCGTTCCTGTCACTACGTCTGATGGCGCCTTGGCTGTCGCTATCGGCCTTCGACTCGCTCGGCCGATGGCGGGTCCAGAGCAGCTTGAGAGCTGCGTGACCGCCCTCAAGGAGGCCGCGTTGCGGGTAGCAATCACGCTTGATCCAGCAGATCTCTGACCAGAATCAGAGTCAACCACGGGAACAGTGCATCTGCTCAGGCGCTGACATGGCTTGACACTCGGCGAGACTTCGACTCCAGCCGCAAGGAAGGCCTGTCGACTAGCGAGCGTGAGGAGCTCGTCCGCTGCGTTGGGAGAGCCGTCGCCAGCAGATGGAGATCGAGATCCGCAAGCCTGCTGGGCTCCGCGCCGATGTCCCTCGACGACGTGAACCTGTCGACGTCACCATGACCATGCGAGTGAACGACACGGAGGTGTCGTCAGGGATCGGGACAGCGTGTCTGGGCGACCCTCTCCTCGCCCTCTCGTGGTTAGCTCGGACGAGTCTGGAACTGGGTCAGCCGTTGCGAGCCGGAGACGTCGTCCTATCAGGTGCCCTGGGTCCGGTGGCTCCGGTCGTCGAGGGCGACTTGGTTGTCGCGGAGATCGAAGGCCTCGGAGTCGTCCGCTGCGCGTTCGCCTGAGACGCGACGCCTCAACTAGGGGCGTGCAGTCCTGAGTTGCGTCCAGCAGAGTGGTCTACGACGCGGTGACCCTCAGCTACTTGTAGACGTGGGTGCGGTCACCGCGTGATTCTTCGAGAGATCTTCTACAACCCACTCGAAGAAGGGCACCACGATGACCGCGAAATCCAGTATCGACCCTGCCGAGTTCCTGCACGAGCACTTGTCCCAGGCCAGCCCAGATCTGCTGCGTGAGTTGATGCAGGGGTTCGTCAACACGCTGCTCTCCGCCGATGCCGACAGCGTCTGCGGCGCCTATGGCGTCCGGGATGCGGCGAGGACCAACAGTCGCAACGGTTACCGCCACCGCGACCTCGACACCCGGGTCGGCACCCTCGACGTCGCGGTCCCCAAGCTGGGCGAGGGATCGTACTTCCCCGAGTGGTTGCGCGAGCGCCGCCGCCGGGCAGAGGCAGCGCTGACCAGCGTGGTCGCGACCTGCTACCTGCTCGGGATCTCGACCCGGGGTCTCGACCCGGCGTCTCGACTCGACGGATGGACCGGCTGGTGCGAAGCGTCGGGATCACCGGTCTGTCGAAGTCGCAGGTCTCGGTGATGGCCCGCGAGCTCGACGAGCTCGTTCGTGACTTCCGGGAACGCCCGCTGGACGAGAGGCCGTACACGTTCGTCGCAGCCGACGCACTCACGATGAAGGTCCGCGAAGGCGGGCGGGTCATCAAGATCGCGGTCATGGTCGCCACCGGCGTCAACGCCGACGGGTTCCGCGAGATCCTCGGCGTCGCCACCTCCACGAGTGAGTCCGGGGCGGGCTGGAACACCAACTTCTGCGGACCTGGTCGCCCGCGGCCTGAACGGTGTCACGCTGGTGACCTCCGATGCCCATGCCGGCCTGGTCGACGCGATCGGGGCGAACCTGCTCGGTGCCAGCTGGCAACGCTGCCGCACCCCACTACACGTTCAACCTGATGTCGCTGTGTCCCAGGCACGCCTGGGGCGGCGTCAAAGCGATGCTGCACAGCGTCTTCGACCAGATCGACGCCGACGCGGTGCACGCCCAGTACGACAAGCTGCTGGACCGAATCGAGACCTCCCTGCCCGAAGTCCATGACCACCTCGACGCGGCCCGCGCAGACGTCCTCGCGTTCACCGCGTTCCCCAAAGCGGTCTGGCGCCCGCCGCGGACGACGCTGTTGCCTCGCCTTCATCCCTTGATGAAACCGCGCTTCCCAGCCCGAGCACGCCCGGGGAAGCGCGGGTTCGCCTTCATCCCTTGATGAAGCCCCCCGCAGAGCAAGCCGATCCAGCTCTCCCCTCAGGCGCCGTACACCGGCTCCGGAGCAGGGCCGGCGGCGAGCAGCTCCCGCAGGGCCGGCCCGACCTCGGCCGCCTCCCACCGCCGGCCGAGGTCGAGCGCGGGTCCGTGGCGCCAGCCGATCTGGTCGAACAACCCCAACGAACGCCTCAACCGCGAGATCCGCCGGCGCACCGACGTTGTTGGAATCTTCCCCGACCGCGGCTCGATCATCCGGCTCGTCGGCGCCGTCCTGGCCGAGCAACACGACGAATGGGCCGACGGACGCCGCTACCTCGGTCTCGACGTCCTCGCCAAGAGCCGCCTGACCCTGATCACCACCGAGACCGACCAGGAGGCCAACACCGACATCGGCGCGATCAGCGCCTAACCAGACCACGACGAATCACGATGACGTCGTACACCACCTGCTGAGACTTGACCGGGCGCTCAGAGCACGAGGGCACGGTCATCGCTCGGCGCCAGAGCCGGATACGAGCCGCTCTTTACCCCGGCACACGAACGTGCGGTCGACGTACTGCCGCTCGGTGACCGTCCTGGAGGTACGCCGAGGCACTGCATGGCGGCTTCGGCCTCGTAGACCTCGTTATCTCGGTGGCCACCGTCCGACGGAAGGAGCGGGGCGAGGCACTCTGGAGGGCGGCGATGTCCGCGTAGGTGGCTAGGTAGCGCGGGGGTCTCCCGGTCGTGTGGGCCTCTTCAGAGCCAGGGACCGAGCGAGGGCGTCCCAGTCAGGCCATGCGGGCGTCCGGCGAGCCAAGCGGCGACATCAGGCAGCGGTCCGTCGGGAAGGGCGGACGACTCCAGACCCCGCTTCGCGCAAATGTCCTCGACCAGGGCGGCAAGGAGATCGGGCGGCAGGTCGGCGAAGGTGATTCCTAGGTCGAGGTCGACGGCGTGGATCCAGACCTCTCGGGTGCGCATCCAGGGGATCTCCGTCGCGAGCACGGTGCGCCCCTGCGCTGTTAGCACCTTGGCCTGCCGCTGTTCTTTGGTCAGGGCTGCGGCGGCGTCCGCGAGCTCGTGGGCCGACCTGGTCAGCCACTGTGACAGCTCGGCAGCATTCATCTGGGGGCCGCGGAGGATCCCTGCTGCACGTTCCTCGGGCGAGGCATACATCGGGGTCACCTGGCCGGTCGCTGCCCACTCGACCAGGTTGCCAAGCGCGTCGGCGTTGGCGGCCACGTGAGCAATCAGATTCTTCCGGGTCCAGCCAGGCAGGAGCGTCGGGGCGTCGTAGTCCTCGTCCGCGAGTCCCTCGATGGTCTTGAGGAGGAGTCGGGTTCCCTGCTCCATCCAGTCTCGTGAATCGCCTGGAGTGCGCGACATCACGCCTCCTTCACCACCTGGTTCGTGCACGCGCCGAGGCCCTCGATCTCGGTCACGACGGCCTCGCCGCCAACGAGGTAGACCTTCGGGTCGCGGGCGTGGCCAACGCCAGCAGGTGTGCCGGTGGCGATCAGGTCGCCGGGCCGGAGGGTGATCATCGTGGAGATGTACTCGACCAGGAACACCGGATCGAAGAGCAGCGTCCCGGTGTTGTCCTGCTGCATCACCTGTCCATCGACGGTTGTCTTCACCTCGAGCGCCGGACGGACGCCGCCGACATCCTCGGGGGTCGTCACGAACGGGCCGACCGGGGTAGAGGAGTCCCAGATCTTCCCCTGCGTCCACTCGATCGTCCGGAACTGCCAGTCGCGCACCGAGACGTCGTTCATGACGGTGAACCCCGCGATGGCCGCCTCGGCGTCGGCGCCCCGCGCGTGCCGTACCTCCTTGCCGATCACGATGACCAGCTCGACCTCCCAGTCCAGGGCGTCGGTCTCGGCCGGCTTGACGATCGGGTCGTTCGCGCCGAGGAGAGTATCGGCGAACTTCGGGAACAGCGTCGGGTACGACGGCAGCTCCCGGCCCATCTCCTGAATGTGGTTCTTGTAGTTGTGGCCGACGCAGATTATCTTCGACGGGTTCGGCACGACCGGAGCGAAGTCCGCGGCCTCCAGCGCATAAGTCCCTGCGTCGGCCGGGGCGGTGGGGGAGCCGGCGGCGAGCCAGGCGCGGAGGTCGTCGTACCCGAGGTCGACGAGGGTGTCGCCGTCCAGCTTCACGGCGCGCGTGGTGCCGTCGATGCGGATGGTGGCGAGCTTCATGTCAGGCGTCCTTCTGGGTGCGGTCGAGGCGGAGCGCCTCGAAGACAGGGGAGTCGGAGAAGCGGAAGAGGTCGAGTGCGCCGGAGTCGGAGTCGGACATCCCTGCCTCGGACCTGGCTGAGAACGGCTGCCACGACGGGACGACGAACAGGTCGCCGCGCGTCACCGACCAGGTCTCGTCACCGACGGTGACGGTGCCGGCGCCGTCGAAGACCTGGTAGACCGAAGAGCCGGTCTCGCGGACCGGGGTGGTCTCCGCGCCGCGGGCGATGCGGTGGAACTCCGCGCGGACCGTCGGGAGAACGTCGGAGCCGTCGACCGGGTTCGAGAAGCGGACGGCGGCGTGGCCTGGCTCGACGGTGCCGGGGTGGCCCGCCCTCTCGAGCTCGAGCTGGTCGGTCAGGGCGCGGTCGGTGTACTCCCACTTGTAGGCGAGCAGTGGCGAACCGGGGGCGGTGTGCGCGACGCCGACAGGGCGCAGGCCCGGGTGTGCCCAGAGCTGCTCGGAGCGGGACCGCTCGGGCGTGATCCGCTCGGCGTCGCTGATCTCCTCGCGACCGAACTCAAAGAACTGCGCCTCGTTCGCGTACTGGAACGGGATGTCCAGGCCGTCAATCCATGCCATCGGCTCCGAGGTCGCGTTGTGGTGCGCGTGCCAGTTCCAGCCCGCCTGGGGGAGGAAGTCGCCGCGGTTCATCGGTACGGCGTCACCGCCGACGACCGTCCACACGCCCGAACCCTCGACGACGAAGCGGAAGGCATGCTGGGTATGCCGGTGCTCGGGCGCGTCCTCGCCGGGCATCAGGTATTGGATGGCCGCCCACAGCGTCGGGGTGGCAAAGGGCCGGCCGACGAGTGTGGGGTTGGCGAGCGCGATCGCACGGCGCTCGCCACCGCGTCCTACCGGGACGAGGTCACCTGCCTGCTCGGCAAGGCGCAGGAGATTCTCCCAACGCCAGATGTGGGGCACGGCGCGTGACCGCGGCTGGGCGGGCATGAGGTCGCCGATCTCGGTCCACAGGGGGACCAAGAGCTCCTGCTCGAAGCCGCGGTAGAGCTCCTGAAGGGCTGGCGTCACGTCCGGCTGGTCGGCTGCGCTGACCGCCTTCAACTGGATCGGGGAGTCGTGTGTGGTCATGGTTACCAACCATGCCGCGCTGGGGCGCTCACGTTCATGCTGCGGTCATGCATTCCCCGATGCAGAACACGCGACCGCGGTTCGCTACCTCAGAAAGTCGAGGACGAGGCTGTTGAACTCGCTGGCGCGTTCGATGTTCAGCAGGTGGCCGGCCCCTTGGAGTACGACGACCTCAGAGGTCGGGATGCGGTTGAGCACCTCGTGGTAGCCGGGTTCGCGCAGCTTGTCTTCACTGCCTGCCATGGCCAGCGTGGGGTAGGGGATCTTCTCGTAGGCGATCGTATCGGGTTGTCCGAACTGCTCACGTGGGGGGAGCACCGGGGACTTGAATCGGGCCGCGGCAACCGCCTCCCAAGCCCCGGGGGCGTTGCTTGCAGCAACGCGGCGAGCAATGTAGTCCTCGTCGTCGTACCACCGTGCGTCGGAGAAGTTGGCCTCAAGGATCTCCCGCATTGCGTTCGGCGTGCCGTCATAGGTCAGGCCCTTGCGCCGCTCCTCGTTGTCGGGGACGAATCCGCCACCGCTGGCTATTGCCATGCGCCGAACAGGGAAACGGCACCTGCCGGAGGCGGCCTCGCGGAGGAGTGTCGTCGCGCCCATGGACACGCCGACGAAGTCGGCCTCGTCGATGGCGATCGTGTCGAGGAACGCTGCCATGTGACGGACCATGCGATCCGAGCCGGAAACGAAGTCGCGTAGCTTGTCGGTCTGGCCGAAACCGAGCCAGTCGGGTGCGATGACGCGGTGCTTGGTCGCGAGCGCCGCGGTGTTGTGCTCCCAGCAGATCTCGGCGCAGCCTCCGAACTCGCCCGAGTGCAGCAGCACGATCGGGGGGCCGTCGCCGGCGTCCAGGTAGTGGGTGCGGATTCCGCCCACGTTGACGAACCGGCTGTAGACGGGCACGGGGTTGGGCATTGGGGTCTCCTTGCCTCAGTGGGGGGCGATAGGTTCGCGGGGCGTTGGGTGAGAAGGGACGTTGGGGTCGGGCGCTCCGGTGTCGCCGACCGTGAGGACGGCCTTGCCCACAAGGGATCCCGACTGCATTGCGGCGAATGCCTCACGGGCCTGGGAGATCGGTACCTGGCGATCAACGTGCGGTCTCAGGCCAGTGGCGTCGAGGAGTCGCAGGAGCTCTTGGAGCTCTGTATGCGGTTGAGAATGGCAGTCGGATTCGCCCCCGAGGTTGCGCCAGAGATGACGATCGTGCCACCTGGTCGCAGCGAGCGCACGGAGTGGGCCAGGTCGCCTCGCCAACCGTCTCGATCACGAGGTCGACCGGCTCGGGGAGGCGTTGACCGGGGAGAAATGAGGCATGGGCACCGAATTCCAGCGCGGACGGGCCTTGGCCTCGGTTCTCGCGGCGGCCCAGACACGACAACCGGTAGCACGGGCGAGCGCGATGGATGCTGATGCGCCCTCCCGTTGCGCCCTGGATGAGCACGGTCTGGCCGGGCTTGGCACGGCCATTGACGAAGAGCATGCGGTACGCGGTCAGCCACGCGGTGGGGAGCATGCAGCCTCCGCGAACGACAGGCCGTCCGGCTTCGGGACCAGATTGCGTTGGGGAGCGACCCGCTGAGTGGATCGTTGGGGTCGATGGACACCGCGGAGACTGCCTGCACCGATTCCCACCTCCTGAGTGGCTGCGGTTGGGACTCTAGGGGCGCGGGCGAGTGGCCGACCCGGACGGAGCACATGTTCCGCAGGGAGAAACCTCCACGACACCACTACCGGGTTCGGTGCGTCGCGTCCTAGCCTCGCGAGGACCGCTGAGGCCGGAGGACGGAGCATTGATGTCGCAGTCAAGGATCACGGTGGCGGACGATGAGTTCGCCGGAGCGCGGCGGGTTGCGGTGCTCACCCTCGATCGTCCCCCTGTCAATGCGATCGATGGACCCACCAAAGACCAGCTGATCGCGGTTGCCCGTGATCTGGCGGTGCAGCCTGATCTCGGTGCCGTGGTGATCACCGGTGCGCGGCATTTCGCGGCCGGCGACGACATCCGGGAGATGGCTGGAACTGACCGGGGCTTCGCTGTGCGCGGGCTGGAGCGAATCTCCGAGGCAGTCAGTGCGATCGCGTCGATCCCGGTGCCGGTCGTGGCTGCGGTGACTGGCTACGCACTGGGAGGTGGGTGCGAGTTGGCGCTGGCGGCGGACTTTCGCGTGAGCGCGATCGACGCGACCTGGGGCCTGCCCGAGATTCACCTCGGGCTCATCCCGGGGGGCGGCGGGACCCAGCGTCTGCCGCGGTTGATCGGCACGTCGCGTGCGAAGCGCATGATCTACTTCGGCGACACGCTCACCGGGCAGCAGGCAGTTGAGTGGGGGTTGGTCGATGAGGCGGTCCCGACCGCGGAGGTCGTGGACACGGCGCTGACGCTCGCGAGGGCGCTGGCTGCGAGAGCACCGATTGCGTTGCGCGCCGCCAAGCAGGCTGTCGATGTCGGGCTCGAAGGTCCTCTAGAGGCCGGCCTGCGACTGGAGGATGCGCTGTTCGCGTCGGTGTTCTCGACAGAGGACGCCGAGGCGGGGCTGACTTCGTTCGTGACCGACGGCCCGCGGCGGGCGGTCTTCGGTGGCCGCTGACGTGACCCGATGATTCCGTACGGAGGAATCGGGGTGTCGGGCAGCGCTGGTCCTCGACCAGGTGGATAGCGTCAGTGTCTAGCCAGATCGGAGGATCCAATGACGCCGCTTCAGCCACGAGTGTTCCCGGACGTCGATGCGCCGCAGTTTGCCATGTGCTCGTACTCCACCCCCCACAATTCGATCTACGAGGACGTCGAGCAGTCCGCGACAGTCGGAGCGGCAGCCGTGGGCCTGTGGGAAGGCAAGTTCGTCGAGGGGGAGGACGAGAAGCTCCTCGAGTGGATGGCGTCGCACAACATCGCGACCAGCACCGCCGTCCCGGAGCGCCACTCGATCCTCGGCATTCCGTTCGACCTGCCGGGTACGCCGAAGGATCCCGCACAGCGCACCGACCTCATCTGCCGCAGCGTTGAACGCCTCGCGAAGTTCAAGCCTGCGGTCATCGCCGTCGCGCCAGGCACTTCTGGCAGTGCGGAGAATCCCGCTGGCCCGGTCGAGGCTCTGGTTCCGAATCTCCGCAGGATTGCCGATGTCGCCGAGGCCAACGACGTGCTCATCGGATTCGAACTTCTCGCCCAGCGACGCGGCAATCCCGTCTATGAATTGCCGATGATCGTCGAGGTGATCGACCAGGTCGGCAGCCCCAATGTCGGCGTCATGTTCGACGTCTTTCACAGCTGGCCCGAGCCTGACCTGCTGGAGCGGATCCACACGTACGCGTCCTACATCAACAGCGTGCAGGTGTGCGACGCCCGGGTCGAGGAGCGCAGCGGGTTCGATCGCGAGCTGCCCGGCCGGGGCCGCGCGACGGCGGGCCCCATCATCGAGGCGCTCCTGGACGCCGGCTATCGCAGCTACTGGGAGATGGAGGTTTTCTCCGACGACGGGTCCTACGGCAACGACTACCCCGACTCCTACTGGAAGATGCCGCACGTGGACTTCATCCGGGAGACGAAGGCAGAGTTCGAGCGCGTGTACTTCGATGCACTCGGTCGGCTCCGCGCCCAGGGAAAGCTGGCTTGAGCATGATGTTCGAGTTGGATCCCGCCGGCCCGCCCGAGACGAGTGCCTTCGACCCTGAGATCGCCGGTGCCCTGCGGCGCATCGTCGATCCCTGCAGCATCGCCACCGGTGTCCCGATCAACCTCATTGACATGGGGCTTGTCCTGGACGCCTCCCGTGATGGCCGTACGGCGCGGATCAAGTTGCAACTGACCAGCAACCTCTGCATGCAGCTGGGGAACATCGAGGCCAAGATCTACGAGGAGGTCGGAGCGCTGACCGAGATCGACGATGTCGCGGTCGCGGTCGACTATGAAGCGGAATGGCTCCCCTCCATGGTCGCGCGAGGAGCCGATGCAGCGCTCCGCGAGCGCCGGCCGTTTCCTCTCACCGTTCTGTGAGGAAGAGGTCGACACAGGGCCCGTCCAAGGTGGACGGGCCCTCTTCGCATCTCCGGTATGCGCGCAGAGCGCGCTGCCAGGCTCAGGCGGGGGTGATCCGGATCGGGATCGAGTTCCAGCCGCGCAGCGTGTTGTTGATGTACGGCTCGGATGGGCCGAGGCGCTCGAGAGACTTGACTCGGCGGGCGAACGTGCTTAGCAGGACGTCGGCCTCGAGCCGCGCGATCGGCGCACCGACGCACGCGTGAATGCCGCGACCGAGGGCCAGATGACCGCTAGCGTCGCGATTGATGTCGTAGTCGTCAGCGGTCGGACCCCAGCGGTCGGGGTCGTGGTTGGCCGCGCCGAGGACGAGCATGATCTTCTGCTCTTCCCGTACCGGGATTCCCTCGATCTCGAGATCACGCGCCGGCGTGCGCCAGATCTGGCGGACCGGGGCTCCGCAACGCATCCCTTCCTCGAAGGCGAACTTCCCCAGCTGGGGCGTCTCGTGGAGCAGGGCGTATTGGACGGGGTTGTCGAGGAGGAGGTTGAAAGTGAGACCGAGGGCGTAGATGGTGGTGTCGACGCCGGCGCCGACCAGCGACCGGGTCATCAGTCCCGCCTCTTCCTCGCTGAGGAGGCCCTGATCGACGCCCTCCCATAGCTTCGCACCGAAGCTTCCAGGGGCGACGTTCTCTCGCTGGGTGCTCTCGGTGACCCAGGCGAGTGCTCCTTGGACGTTGTCAACGCTGTCGATCACCTGCTGGGCCCGCGGCGTCTTGGGGCCCATGGACTCGAACAGCCAGATGCTGTACCGCAGAAGGTTCTCTCGGCCGCCGGGCCGGACTCCCATGATGGCATCCGGGATCACGTACATCGGGTATGCCTCGGCAAGGTCGGTGTGTGCGTCGAACTCGCGCATGTCGAGGAGGTTGTCGACAAGCTCATCCGCCTTCCGCTGGAAGTCCTGGCGGAGCCCGCGCAAGTGGCGGGGAGAGATGATGTCGGTCATCACCTTCCGTACCCGGTCGTGGTAGGGCGGGTCGGTCTCCTGCAGGACCCCCGGCTTGCGGAAGGGCTCGTCGCGGGCGAGATCGAGGATTCCGCCGCCGCGGCTGTTGAGGAAGTCGGTGTGATTCTCGAAGATCGCGCGCACCACGGCGTCGCGACCTACCCCGACGATGTCATGTCCCTCGCTCTGCTGGAGCTTCACCACCGGGGCGGCCGCAAGCAGCTGCTGGTGGAAGTCGGTCCCGTCGGAAAGGACCTCCTCGGTGAACGGATCGACGTCGATAGCCGGGATGGCTTGCATGAGATGGTCCTTTCCATGGATCAGGAGACCGGTGTGCTCCACGTCACCTATTTCCTCATTGTTGGCGAGGGTTCGACGGGTGGGACGTGGCGGTTTCCGCAGTCCGGAACACTTGGCCAACTTGGCCAACGAGGAATTCCGGACTGCGGAGGCGTCAGGCGTCGAGCTTCGCGAGGAGGTTGAGGAGCAGGTCGTTGACTTCCTCCGGGCGCTCCTGTGCGATCCAGTGGCCGACTCCTTCCAGCACACGCATGTCGAGGAGGAGCGGAACCCGCTCAGGCTGGCTGTCGATGACACCGTTGTTCTTGAACAGCGCCCATGCGACATCGTCGGTTCCGATGATGAAGGCCGCCGGGACGCGGACTTGCTGGCTGGCCCACGGCGCGAAGGTCTGCCAGTTCGTGTCGATGTTGCGATACCAGTTGAGCGGCCCGCGGAAGCCGGTGCGTTCGAACGTGCTGATGTACGTCGCGAGCTCGTCGTCACCGAGCCAGGCCGGCGCGGCCTTCGGTGGGGTGAAGAGGTCACTGAAGTGCATGCCCTCAGGCACGATGAGGCTCGGTGGTGCACCGAGTTCGGAGCTCCCGCTGAGCCGGTCGAAGATGCCGGGAAGGAAGGTGTGCACCTTCTGGTGCAGGTCGATCTCTTCGGGCTCGGTCTGGAACAGCTTCTGGTAGAACCGCGGCGGTGCCGCGGCCACCGGCGGCGCGGCGCCGCGAGGCTTGTGGGGGATGCTGAGAACGGCCACCCCCCTTACGCGCTCGGGGACGAAGGTAGCCATCGCCCACGCGAGATTGGCGCCCATGTCGTGTCCGACCAGGACCGCCTGCCGTTCTCCGAGCTGGTCCATGAGCGCGGTGATGTCGCCGGCGATGTGGAACTGGCTGTACATGCCGGGGTCTGCGGGGGCATCGGTGTCGCCGTAGCCCCGCATATCCGGTGCGATGGCCCGGTATCCCGCCTCAGAGACAACTGCCATCTGGTGGCGCCACGAGAAGGCGAGGTCGGGAAATCCGTGCATGAAGATCACCAGGGGACCGCTGCCCTGGCTCAGGTAGCTGAGCTTGATTCCGTTGACCTCGGCGGTGGTGCGCTCATGGGGTGCACTCATCGCTTCCTCCTCAGTAGACGAAGTCGCTGAGCGACGTCTGCGAGTACGGGGCTGGGGTCTCGGTGAACTCGGCTCGCATCTGGTCGATCTCGTCGCCCTTGATCGCTTCGAGGCGGGCCTGAAGGTCGATCCCGTGCATGGCAGCGTAGTTCTCCGCAAGGATCTTCTTCTTGGCTTCGCGGTCCAGTGCGGGCACGCCCCATCCGGTCATCCGCTCCTCGGCGAACTCGAACTTCGCGAACCGCTCGAGGTGAGGACGGGGGTGAGTGACCATGCATCCGGTTCCCCACAGGATTCGGTCGTACGCCTTGCGGGTGCGGCCGGCCAAAGTGGCGAGCGCCAACTCGAACGAGCGCGGCTTCGTGGTCAGCATGGTGGCGGTGCTCTCGAGGTTGAGCCACACGTTGCTGAAGCGCGCGATCTGCCAGGCAGACTCGTCGAGGAAGCCCATTCCACCGTGCACGACCTCGAACTGGAGGTCGGGGAAGGCCATGGCGGCGCTATCGATGTCGTCCATCTTGTAGTAGGTGAGCTCAACCGGACCGAGCGGCAAGGCCTTGTGGATGGCGACCACCTTGATCCCCAGACTCTGAGCTTTCTCGAAGAGGGGGAAGGCGATCTCGGGGTCATCCATCTGCCAGCCGAGCATCTGATTGCCGAGCCAGCTGTTGGGATAGAGCTTCAGGCCGGACGGGCCGTCGAGGCGCTCGTACTGCTCGTCCAGTTCGTCCATGGCCTTCTGACCCTGCATCGGGTCGACGCCGGCATAAAGGAAGAACCGCTGCGGCCACCGCTTCTTGATCTCCACGGCCTTGTCGATTCCGCACACTCCGTCGTGGAACGCGCCGATGGGGAGGACGTGGTAGGCGGCGAGGTCGGCGTGGCTCTCGAGGAAGGTCATGGCGACGACGTCCTCCATCGGCCAGTCGCGCTCGTACTTCTCCTGCGGAATGCTGTATCTCGGGCCGAGCGCCTGGTGGTTCGCGCCCGACAGCATTCGCGTGATGTAGCGCGCGTGGGGAGTCTTCTCGTTCTCTGGGGAGAGGTTGTATGGGTGGACGATCGCGTCCACGACCGGCATGCCATCGATCATGGGACCAACCTAGGTCGGCGTGACGGTGGCCACCTGGGAGCCCCTTGCGGATTCCGCAGGGCGAAACCGTGCCCGAATTCTGTCAACTGAACGCTGCGCCGCCGTTGACCATGAGCGTCTGGCCCGTGATGAACCCCGCCTCAGGACTGGCGATGTAGTTCACTGCGTTGGCGATGTCGACCGGCTCGCCCGACCGCTTCACGCCCTGCTTGCCGATCGTCATCTCGAGAAACTCGGGGGTCAGGCTGCCTTGGACCATCGGGGTGGCAGTGACGCCGGGGCTGACGACGTTGGCTGTGATGCCGTCGGGGCCCAGATCGATGGCCACTGCCCGGGTCATTCCGATGAGTCCCATCTTGGAGGCCCGGTAGGCGATAAAGCCCGGCATCGGGTTGACGACCGAACCGGATGCGATGTTGACGATGCGGCCGTACTGGTTGCGGCGCATTAGCGGAACGAGAGCCTTGATGAGTCGGAACGGTCCGTCGAGATTGACGGCGAGAACCTGGTGCCACCGCTCGGGAGTGAGCTCGTCGAATCTGATTGCGTCGTCGATCCCGGCATTGTTCACCAGGATGTCGAGGCGGCCGCACTCGGATTCGATCGCTGCTGCGAGCCGGTCGATGTCAGAGCCGTGGGAGACGTCCAACCTGTGCGACAACCACCGCACGCCTGCCTGGGCGACGAGCGCACCCGTCTGGTCGTCCTCGACCAGGTCCGCGCCGACGACGTCGGCTCCGGCTTGGGCAAGACGCACCGCGATCGCCTGACCGATTCCCTGCGCGCTTCCGGTCACCACCGCGACCTGGCCCGCGAGCGGGCGATGCGCTGGCTCTTGTGCCATCACTGCTCTCCTTCGCTGCTGGTGGGGAAACGTCGCGGCGCGTTGCGCGCTGCGTTGGGAACCCGCGCCGATGTCCCCATCGCCTCGGATCGGCGAGGTCGTGGTCGCTTGTCAGAAGATGCGTGGCGTCGTCTGCGCATTGGTAAGACCTCCGTCAACCGTCAGGACCTGTCCGGTGATGAAGGATGCGAGGGGGGAGACGAGGAATGCGAGCGGACCCGCGACCTCGGAGGGGTCGGCAGCAAAACCGCGGGGGATCTCGGAGTCGACGATGCGCCACTTCTCCTCGCCCAGCGCCTCGACCAGTCGGGGGGTCTTGGTCCAACCCGGGGCGATCGCGTTGACCCGGACGCCTCTCGGGCCCAGCTCCTCGGCCATCGCGTGAACCAGCTGGTGCAGTGCCGCCTTGACGACCCCGTAGGCGCCCTGCCTTGGCACGTGCCTGACGCCGGAGATCGATCCGACGAACGCAACCGCTGAAGGCAGCTGGTCAAACTCCTGGATGATCCTGCAGACGTTGATGGCGTGCCGCAGGTTGACGTCGAGTTGGAACTCCCAGTCGGCGGCAGTCATCTCGGCAAGGGTGCCGATCCAAGCCGTACCGACGATGTCCACGACAGCGGTCGGCGAGCCGCCCAATGCGGCGGTGGCATCGGCGAAGCATCGACGCAGGGCTTCCTCGTCGACCACGTCGCATGCCAGCGCGACGGTGCCGGACTCGCTGGCAACGACATCCGCGATGTGCTGGTCCCGGTCCACGCAGGCCACGGCCGCCCCAAGTTGTGCCAAGGCGTGCACCGTTTGCCTCCCCATGCCGGCGCCACCGCCCAGGACAACGACGCGCTGCCCGTCGAGCATCGCGCGGGCGCGGTAGTCGGGAACGTCCTTCGGTCGAGTCGATGGCACGGTCACGGACGAGGTCACAGTGGCTCCTGAAGACGGGTCGACTGGCAAGTGCGGACGCTAGCCGGGCTCGTCGTCGGCGCCCGGCCAGTCGCGGTGAATTCGCTATCGCGGAATCCGGATGTCGATCATGACCGGAGCTACGAGGCCACGGCCGGCCCGGTGGTCTCGGCGTCACCACCAGGGAGAGGAGCCGGGTCGTCTGACCTCTCTGACATCTCTGCGCGCACGTCGGCAGCGGTGGTGGACAGGGCCTCGACCAGGTCGTTCAGTGAGTATCGGTCGAAACGCGGCGTCGGTACCGCGACGGCGATACCGGCGAATGCCCGATCGAAGGGATCGCGCAGGCACAGTGCCACTGCTGAGATGCCTGCGTCGCTCTCGCCGTGGTTGGTGGCGTAACCGGCTCGGCGGACGGCTCGAACCTTTCGCTCCAATGTCGGAAGTGTCTGCTTGGCCTCCCGAGCGTCCCCGGTGAGCCCCCGTGGGTAGATCGACCGGAGGCTGCTGAGCGGCAACTCAGCCAGGAGTGCGACGCCAATGGCGGTCTTGTGAGCTGGCAGGAGCATGCCGGTGCGGGTGCCGACCCGCAGGACGTGCTGCGACTCGACGCTGTCGATGAACCGTGTTCCGTTCCCTTCGAGGACGGCAATGTGGCAGGTCTCGCCAACGGTGCTGGCCAGGCGCTCGAGATGGGGATGGATGAGGTCCTTGGAGACGCGTGCACCAGTGCGGGGCTGGTTCTTGAACTGCTCGATGGCCGGCCCCACCCGGTAGATCTTCCGCGCGTCCTGGACGACGAATCCACGGGCAAGGAGTGCGGCCAGGATGCGATGGGCAGTGGATCGGGCTACTCCGAGGTGCTCTGCTACCTCGACGACCCTCAAGGTAGGGCGTGAACTCAACAGTTCCAGCACACGCAACGTGTTGTCGACCGACGACATGGTGGTGGGGCCATCGTTCCTCATAATGGAATCAACTATCGCACATCAGTGGCGACGGTCACACTCTGGCTCCTAGTTCGCCCTGTGTCATTCAACGCTGTAGCGCAGGACGGAATTCGAGACGCGTGGGCAGCGCCGGCTGCGGGTCGTGGGCGAAGGTCGGGGACGTGCCCGGTATGGGTTCACCTAGGCAGTGCGTCCAATCGTAGAAGCGGGAGACGGAGAATGGCCCCCAGCAACGAGGTGCTCATCATCGGTGGCGGCATCGGTGGACTCACGCTGGCGCTCCAGCTCGAGCGCGCAGGAATCCCGGCCAGGGTGCTGGAGGCAGTGCCCGATCTCAAGCCCCTAGGTGTGGGGATCAATCTTCTTCCGCACGCGAGCAAGGAACTGTGGGAGCTCGGGCTGCAGGATGCGCTCGCCCCCGTTTCGGTCGAGACTTCCCAGTCGGTCTTCTACAACCGCTTCGGCCAGTTCGTCCATGCGGATCCCGCGGGGCGCAACGCCGGCTTTCCGTGGCCGCAGTACTCCGTCCACCGTGGCGAGCTGCAACTGGCACTCGCGCAGGCCGTGCGAGACCGCCTGGGCGCAGGCAGTCTGGTGCTCGACGCGAAGGTTGTCAGCTATACCGACCATGGAGACCGCGTCAGCGTCCACACGATCGACAGCGCGGGGCACGAGACCACTTATGACGGGGTCGTCGCGATCGCCTGCGACGGCGTTCACTCGACCATCCGCAAGATCCTGCACCCTGATGAGGGTGCCTTGCGCTACTCCGGCTACACGATGTGGCGCGGAACCACGCGGATGAAGCCCTTCCTCGACGGAGCCAGCATGGCACGCGTGGGGTGGCTCGAGACCGGGAAGCTCGTCATCTACCCGATCATCGACTATCCCGACGGCACTCAGTTGATCAACTGGGTCGCCGAGCTCGCGGTCCCTCAGCGCACGGATCGCGACTGGAGCCAGGTGAGCTCCGACGGGGAGTTCCTCGAGCCGTTCCAGGATTGGGCATGGGATTGGCTGGACGTCCCGGCCATGCTGAAGGCCAGCAGTCACGTGTTCGAGTACCCGATGGTCGACCAGGACCCGCTGCCGTTCTGGACCAAGGGCGGCGTGACCCTTCTCGGCGACGCCGCCCATCCGATGGTCCCGCGTGGTTCGAACGGTGCCGGGCAGGCGATCCTGGACACGCGCGCGCTCACCGCCGCGTTGCTCGAGGAGTCCGACCCTCGCGCAGCCCTCGTCCGTTACGAGCGTGGGCGTCTGCCACGCACGGCTGAGGTCGTTGAGCTCAACCGGGTCAATCCCCCCGACGCGCTGCTTCGCGAAGTCTTTGAGCGCACGGGCGACCGCCCGTTCGACGACATCGCCGACGTGATCACAGCCGAAGAGATGCACCGCATGCTGGAGAACTACCGGACCGTGACCGGCGCCACCCTTGGCGCACTCACGGCCGACGCCAGTTCGGCCGGCGCATAGGGGCCATGTCATGAAGACAGTCCTGACTTGTCCGTGCGGCGTCGTGATCAGAGCGGAAGACGACGACGTTCTGGTGGAAGCGGTCCATGAGCACCTGAACGAAGCCCACCCAGGCCGTACCTACACCCGCGACGAGATTCTGTTCATGGCCCTGTAGGGCGCCCTCTCTCGCCTCGCGCCGGGCCGGGCCGCACGTGCCCGTCGATGCGACGGCGGTCTTGACATCAACCCTTCCATCCAGGAGCAAGAACGTGAAGAACATTGGCGTAATCGGTGGCGGCCTGATGGGGCGGGCATCAGCGAGGCGAGCGCCCGGGCCGGGTTGAGCGTCGTTGTCGTCGAGATCACCGACGCCGCGGCCGGCGCGGCCAAGGACAGGACCCGCCAGAGTCTGGACAAGGCGGCGAGCCGCGGGAAGATCACCGAAGAGACGGCGGTGGCGACGCTCCAGCGTATCTCGTTCGCCACTGACCTCGGCATGCTCAAAGACCGCGACTTGGTGGTGGAGGCCGCCTCCGAGCGCGAGGACGTGAAGCTCGACCCCTTCTGGCAGGTCGGAAGGCTGCTGGAGAACGATGAAGCAATCCTTGCCTGTAACACCTCCAGCATCCCGATCGTCAAGCTTGGCGCCGTCTCCGGCCGGGCCGATCGAGTCATGGGGGTGCACTTCTTCATGCGCGCCAGCTGACCTACGCCGCAGCCGCCAAGTCCGAGCGCGGCGACAGCGACCTGACGTTCTTCGGCGCGGTCGCGAAGTGCTTCGCCTCGGACGTCGCGATGGAGGTCACGACCAACGCGGTCCAGGTGCTCGGCGGCTACGGCTACACCCGCGACTACCCGGTCGAGCGAATGATGCGCGACGCCAAGGTCACCCAGATCTACGAGGGCACCAACCAGGTGCAGTGGATCGTTATGGTCCGCCAGCTCCTCGCCGGCGTCCAAGCTCGTGCCTAACGTCCTGGTTGAACCTGTGGGGTGTCAGTGATCCTCTTCGCGAGTCCAGCGGTGTCGGGCGGCCACCTCGGCCCGCAGCTCAGCGCTGGCCTAGCCTGAAGTCAGTCGGTTCGCGCGGAAACCTTCGGTCGGTGAGTTCGCCCAATTCGAGGAAGTAGTCCTCGAAACCACCAGGCACGACCAGGCACAGGAACGTCGCGGAAGTCGACGTGATCTCGAAGGCGTGGCGGGTTGCACGTGGAATGTAGACGAAGGCGGCGCAGCGGCTCTGGTCGGCGACAGGGACGTCCATTCGGCCGTCGAGCACGTTAGAACGCCTCGGCTTCCGTACCGTGCGAGTGCGCGGGGGCCATGGCTCCTCGTGCCCCCGCGATCCCGAGCGTCGTGAATGCGCCGGCAGTGTCCTTGATCCGGGCGAGCACGCCGAACAGCAGGTTGAGGCAATCGACCCGCGGGGCCTCGCCCATGGGGCGGATGTAAGCGGAGTCGCCTCCGGGCAGCGGGCTGTTAGGCAGCCCGTCTCACGTCTCCCTCGCCGTCACCGAACCGCGCTCTCGAGTCGATGTCTTCCGGTCCGTGCGCCGACATTGTTGATAGTCACCCTCGGGACGCTAAGCACACCGGACGAGGACTCAGCGACCGTCGCCGTTAGTTTCCCGTGCCGGAACGCGAGTCGCAGGCGATTCCCGACGCTGAATTCAAGGGACCTCAACCCTGCCATTCGTTCCGCCATAGGGAATCAAGAGGTCGCGGACGAGACTCGCGTCACAAGGACCCTAGATTCCGGCTTATGACCGTGAACAGGGTTGGGGCGCGACCCGAGACGCCAGCGCCTGTCGCCATCTCTACGTCGCGATCGGACTGCTACGTCCTACGTCACGTGAGTGTCACCCTGCCGACCGATAGGGGTCCGCTGGACATCCTCAGGGACATCAACCTGACCGTGCCGGAGGGCGAGATCCTTGGGATCGTCGGTCGGTCGGGGACCGGAAAGACCACCCTGCTCCGGGTGCTCGGCGGCCTCCTTCGGCCGACATCGGGCAGTGCCTCGGTCGATGGATTCGAGATCACCGGGCCACCTGAGCAGGTCGTCACGGTGTTCCAGGACTATGCCGCTGCGCTGCTCCCGTGGCGATCTCTCGAACGCAATGTGGGTCTCCCGCTGGAGGGTCGCATCGGCAAGTCCGAGCGCCAGGACCGAGTCCGAGAGGCGCTCAGCATGGTCGGCCTGGAGTCGCGTGCGAAGGACTACCCGTGGCGGCTCTCCGGAGGAATGCAACAGCGCGTGCAGATCGCCCGCGCGCTTGCCCTTCGGCCACGAGTCCTCCTCATGGACGAGCCGTTCGGAGCTCTGGATGCGATGACTAAGGCGAGCATGCAGGACCAGTTGCTGAGGCTTCAGCGTGACACCCAGGCAACCGTCATCTTCATCACGCATGACATCGAAGAGGCGATCTATCTCAGCGACCGAGTCGCGTTGATCGCCGGTTCTCCCGGGCACGTCCCACTCGAGATCGCGACCGAGCTCGAGCGGCCGCGTGATCAGGTCGAGACCCGAGAGTTGCCCCGTTACCTCGAGGTGCGCCATCAGGTCCACGCCGCGCTCGCTGCGGAGCACAACCAATGAGGACTCTGCGGCAGTGGTCCGTGCGCCTGAATCTCGCGGGCGGGGGCCTCGTTCTGCTGATCGTGCTCGTATGGCAGTTGGCTGTCGCCTGGAAGATCGTCGAGTTCGACTATCTGCCCAAGCCGACCGAGGTGGCGAGCGGATTGGGCGAGATCGTGGGCGACGGATCGCTGGTATCCCAGTTGGGACACACGCTTTACACGGCTGGGATCGCTTCGCTGCTCGCTATCGGAATAGGCGTTGGCCTGGGCACGCTGGTTGGCTTGGTGCGACCGGTCGAAGTGATGACCGGAGCCAGCGTCGACTTCCTGCGCAGCATCCCCGCCGTGTCATTGATGCCGGTCGCACTGCTTCTGCTCGGCCCCGCCGTGGAGTCGGAGGTCGTGGTCGCGGTCTTCGCCGGCGTCTGGCCGATCCTGCTGAGCACCATCGCGGGCGTCCGGACGATCAACCCCCGCCTTCATGAGGTCGGCAAGGTCCTTCATCTTGGACGCCGCGAACGCACGCTCAAGATTGTGATTCCGTCGATCGTCCCGTCCATCCTGGTCGGCGTACGACTCGCCGTCGTGACGTGTCTCGTGGTGGTCATCATCGCCGAGATCATGATCAACCCCGAGGGCATCGGCTGGGCGCTGTCCCAGGCCCAGAAGTCGCTCCGACCGGACCTCCTCTTCGCCTACGCCGTCGTCACCGGCCTTCTCGGCTATCTCATCAATCTTGCTCTGATCGTCGGCGTCCGCGTGATCATGCCTGGCAGCCAAGAGCTGAGGAGGCAAGCATGAAAACCTTCGGTCTCTGGCTACTCGGCCTGGTCCCACTCGCCCTCGGACTGGCCATCTGGCAGATCACGACCACGGAGAGCTCGGTCTCCTTCCCTCCACCGACGACGTGGTGGGATGCCGCACGGGACCTCGTCAACAGCGGCGACTTGTGGCCCGCACTCAAGACCACGATGACCACGTTCCTCGTGTCCATGCTCTTCGTGACCGTGCTCGGAGTTGGCTGCGGTGTCGTGATCGGCTTCCTGCCACCCCTTGAGCGAGCACTGACCCCGCTCATCGACTTCTTCCGCACGCTTCCGCCACCAGTGCTCGTGCCGGTCCTGACGCTGCTCCTGGGAATCACCATGAAAGCGGGCGTGGTCATCGTCGTGCTCAGTGTGATCTGGCCGGTGCTGCTGAACACGATCGGCGCAGTGCACGCAATGCCGGCGACGCGACGCGAGGCCGCTCGCGTGCTCGGCCTCGGGAAGGCGGAGACACTCGCCAAGGTGACGCTCCCGTCACTGCTTCCCGGCATCGTGGTCGGCCTCCGGACCGCCTTGTCCATCGGCCTGGTGGTCACCCTCCTCGTCGACATGATCGGAAGCGGTGGCGGCATCGGTCGCCTGCTTGTCATTCGACAGCAGCTCTTTGAGTCCGCTTCGGTATGGGCCCTGTTGTTCATCATCGGCGTGCTCGGCTACTCGCTCAACCTGATCGTCCAGGGCTCGGCCACGTTCTTGCTGCGCCGCCACCCGTCGGCACAGCACTGACCTCCCGGAGCCAATCGCTTCCGGGACCCGGCGCCGTCATGCGCCCCATCACCAAGGAGTATCTGAAGTGAAGATCTACAAGTTGCTGGCGGTCATCGCCAGCATGCTCCTCGTCGGCACCCTCGCCGCGTGCGGGGGCGACGACGAGGCCGGCGCGGACGGACGAACGAAGATTCGCTTGGCCTTCACCCCAGGTGCGACCACCCTGCCGGTCCACCTGGCCATCACTGAAGGCCTCTTCGAGAAGCACGGTCTCGAGGTCGAGGCGACCGAAGGGCTGGACCTCCCTACCTGGATGGCAGGGCTGGACAAGCAGTGGGATATCGCGATGGAGACCCCCGGCGTCTACCTCGCAGGCGCCAAGCAGCTCGACCTGGTCGTTCTTGCCGGTGGTCAGGTGACGACCGAGGGGTCGCTGGCCGGGAACCCGCTGATCGTTCGCGATCCCTCGATCACCGAAGCGGGAGACCTGGCCGGTAAGCGAGTCGCCGTGGCTACCCTCACCGGCAGCAGTCCGAACGCGGTCAGATTCGTCGTGGAGCAGGCGGGCGAGGACCCCGACTCAGTCGAGCTGGTGCAGGTGCCGTTCGAGTCCATGGGCGACCAGCTCAAGGCAGGCCAGGTCGACGCCGTCGTGTCGTCCATCCCGTTCTCGCTCACGATGCTCCAAGACCCGGAGAACAAGGCCCTCTTCGACGTGCAGGACACCGCCCTGCGGGCTCTCGCGCCGGATCAGGAGGCCATGGCGAGCATCATCTACACGTCGACCCGCAGCTGGGCTGACGAGCACCCGGAAGAAGCCGCTGCGTTCGAGGCCGCGTTGCAGGAGGCGGCAGAGTGGATGGACGACAACAAGGATGCGGCTATCCAGGAACTCTCCGAATGGCTGCAGATCCCGATGGACGTGTTGGAGACCCTGCCGTGGCCCATTCCGATCCAGGCGCACATCACGCAGGCCGAGATGCAGCCGAACCTCGACCTGCTCCTCGCGACCGGTGCCCTCAAGGAGGAGGACGCTCCGGACCTTAGCGATCGCTTCCCGAACGGCGACGATTAGGCCCATCGAGTCGTCCGTACCGCGATGAGCGTGAGGCGCCTGTCCCATCTCGGGACAGGCGCCTCTGCTTTGTCGAGACCATGCGGCGGGCGGCGAGTCAGCGCGGTTCACATACCAGGGTTGACAGTCGGATCCGCGTGCACCTCGATCACCGCGGGGCCGGTGACCGGGGCGAGATCGGAAACCGCCGCCTTGAGCTCGGCCACGCTCCTGGCCGTGACGCTGTGCGCGCCGAGCGCGCGGGCGAGAGTGGCCAACGAGGGCCAGCGCAGGAGCGAATGCCGCGGGTCAAGCCCGTGCTGCTGAAGCTTGGTGTATTCGGCGCCGTACGCGCCGTCGTTGAAGACCACCACCACGACGGGGACCTGATGCTGCACTGCCGTGGCCAGTTCGATCATCCCCATCATGGCGCCCCCGTCGCCCACCAGAGCCACCGTTGGCCTCTCGGGCGAAGCGATGGCGGCTCCGATGGCCGTGGCGATGCCGAGCCCGATCGAGGACCAGGCCAGGGTGTGCATGAACTTGCCGGAATCCTGCACGTGTAGGTACCGCCAGGTCGGCAAGACGAACCGGCCGGTGTCGCTGACCAGCACCTTGTCGGCAGGCAGCATCTCCTGCAGCGCGATCGCGGCGGTGCGCATGTCGAGCGTACTGTCGGTGCTCTCGTCCTCGTGGTCGTCGTACGGCGAGCGCTCGCTGACTCCTTGTCCCATCTCGGCCACCCGGAAGGACCCCGGCGGACGGAAGTCGATCTCGTTCAGCTGCTGCACCATGCTCATGGCGACATCGTTCGCATCGCCGTGAATCGCGACGGTGGGCGCTGTCCACTGTCCAATCCGCTCGGGATAGAGATCGCACTGGATCAGCGCACGGCCATCGAGCAGCCCTCCGTCAACCGTCGTGTTCGGGTTGAGTCCCGCTCCAAACGCGATCACGCAGTCAGCCTTGGCCATGACGTCGACCGCCCAGGGGTGCCCAAGACTCCCCATGATGCCGAGGTCGTAGGGATGCCCGAAGAACAAGTCCTTGCCAGAGGCGGTGGTGGCGAGGGGCGCCTGCAAGAGGTCTGCCAACTCCGCGATGGCTCGGCCGGCGCCCGAGCTGACTGCACCCTGCCCCGCTACCACGAGCGGCCGCCGAGCTGTCGCGACGATTCCAAGAGCAGCGTCGAGGGAGTCCTCATCGAGCCTCGGAGTCGTCCGGGCCACTGACGTCAGCGACGGTGCCAGGTAGTCGACGTCCTTGTTCTGCACATCGACCGGGATGTTCAGGACCAGAGGCGTCCTCGTCGTCGTCACCTGCTCGATCGCGGATCTCAACTCGTCAACCAGATGGGCGACGTCGCTCACAAGTCGATAGGACGCTCCTGTTGCCGAGAACAACGCGCGAAGATCGATGGACTGTGCGTGCCCCCGTCCTGCGGGTGTGTCGCCCGTCAGGAGCAGGAGCGGGCTGTGCGCCCTCACTGCCTCGACGACGGGGTTCAGGGTGTTGGCGGCGCCGGGGCCATGAGTCACCGTCACCACGCCGACGCGACCGCCTGCCCGGGCAAAGCCATCAGCCATGCTCGTGGCGCCGCGCTCGTCGACGGCACCGATATAGCGCCCGCGACCGTCCTCGACGTACTTCGCGACGTGGTCCATGTTGGCGTCGCCGATCAGCCCGAAGAGGTGGTCGACTCCACTGTCGAGAAGCGCCCGAGCAAGTGCCTCATACGCTTTCATTCTGCCTGCCGCCTTCCTGCCCCGCGCCCGCGCCGACATGCTCGGCGACACCACGCGCGCGACTTCAACCGAACCTACGGATCGGCGGGCCACCTCTGGCTCTGCAGGATGCCAATTCCTAGTCGCGGAACGGCCCTTGTATTGATGCTGCCGCCCCGATCGCCGGCGCGGCACATGTTCACGGCTGTTCCGCCAAGGGGAATCCGGCGTGACCGCGGACACGCCCGCGCCCGGGCCCTTCTAATCTGCGAACATCGGCCGACGCAACGAAGGGATAGGCCTCATGACGGAGGTTGCAGTGGTGCCGAAGGACAACATTCTTCGGGAGGAGACCATCGAGGTCGAAGTGACTCGAAAGGTCCAGGCGTCGCTCGACATCGCCACCCTTACCCTCAAGGCGACCTCCGGAGCAGACCTGCCCGCTTGGGAGCCCGGCGCGCATGTCGACGTGCTCCTGCCCGACGGCATGGTGCGCCAATACAGCCTGTGTGGCTCGACCAGCGGTCTCTCCAGATATCGAATCGGTGTCCTCCGAGACCCAGCGAGCCGTGGTGGCTCCGCCTATCTGCACGAGGGGCTCCGCGAGGGCGATCGCCTCCAGTTGCGTGGTCCGCGCAACCACTTCGAGCTACTGCCCGCCCAGCGCTATGTATTCGCCGCCGGCGGCATCGGAGTCACGCCCCTCGTCCCCATGGCCCGGGCCGCGCTGGCCGCTGGCGCCGACTTCGAGTTCATCTATTGCGCCCGCAGCCGCGAGGTGATGGCCTTCGCCGACGAACTGGAAGATGCGCTGGGCGGCCGACTCACTGTCAACGCGGATGACGAGTCGGGCCTGTTCGACTTGGCCGGATATTTCGCCGATGTCCGGCCTGACACGCTCGTCTACACGTGCGGGCCGGGACCGTTCATCGATGCAGTCGTCGGCGCCACGAAGGACTGGCCCAGCGGGACGGTCCATTTCGAGAGGTTCGAGCCGCTGGACTTCGACGCGGCGACGAACACGTCGTTCGAGGTCGAGCTCGCGAGCAGTGGCGCGGTTCTGACCGTGCCTGCTGACCGCTCCATCCTCTCGGTGCTCGGTGAGAACGGAGCACGCGTGCTGTCCTCATGCACGGAGGGAACGTGTGGCACCTGTGAGGTCGGGGTGCTCCGTGGAGGCGAGACCATTGAGCATCGCGACGCCGTGCTCAGCCCGGAGGAGCGAGAGAGCGGCGAGATGATGATGGTGTGCGTCTCGCGCTGCACCGGCGGCCGGCTGCTCCTCGACCTCTGATCACGCCTCAACGCATCTGGGCACCGCGGACGGGTCCGCGGTGCCCGGAGCCGTAGGAGGAGCGCGGTCGCTTTGCTGTCGACTGTGCACCTGTGAGCCGGCCTTCGCAGATGGCGCGCTTTGGGCGCGCTTTGCATCGCGGTCGGTCGCAGACGGACACCGACGCAACCAGCGGTCGAGACCACAAGTCCGCAGGTCAGCGGGCGTTTTCCTCCGCTGAGCGCAATCTGCAGCAAAGGATCGCGCTCACGCTCACGAGCATCCGCGTCTTCCCGATGACCCACCACATGGAGTGCGTAGCTCTGCTCACTCGCGCTTGAGTTCGAGTGCACTCCAGGTCGTACGTTCGCAAGCATGACTGCAAAGACCTGGTTCATCACCGGCGCGTCCCGCGGCTTCGGGCGTGAGTGGACGATGGCCGCTCTCGAGCGCGGCGACCGCGTGGCCGCCACCGCTCGCGACATCAGCAGGCTCGACGACCTGGTCCAGAAGTACGGCGATACGGTCCTCGCGCTCCAGCTCGACGTCACCGACCGAGCGGCCGACTTCGCCGCCGTACAGCAGGCGCACCAGCACTTCGGTCGCCTCGATGTCGTGGTCAACAACGCCGGCTACGGCCAGTTCGGCATGGTCGAGGAGCTCAGCGAGGACGACTTCCGCGCCCAGCTCGAGACCAACGTGTTCGGCGCCATGTGGGTCACCCAGGCCGCGCTGCCGCTGCTGCGGGAGCAGGGGTCCGGCCACATCCTCCAGGTGTCCTCGATCGGCGGCATCTCGGCGTTCCCCAACGTCGGCGCCTACCACGCCTCCAAGTGGGCACTGGAGGGCTTCTCCCAGGCGCTCGCCCAGGAGGTCGCCGACTTCGGGATCCACGTGACCCTGATCGAGCCCGGCGGCTTCTCGACCGACTGGGCCGGGCCATCGGCCAAGCACGCGACCGCGCTGGCGGCGTACGACGACCTGCGCGAGAAGGCCCAGCAGTGGCGAGCGGCCCGCTCCGCGCAGCCGGGTGACCCGACCGCCTCGGCCCGCGCCGTGCTGGCCGTCGTCGACGCGGAGGAGCCGCCGCTGCGGGTCTTCTTCGGTACGGCGCCGATCGGCATCGCGACGGCCGACTACGAGTCACGCCTCGCGACCTGGCAGAAGTGGCAGCACGTCGCGGAGCTTGCGCAGGGCTGACGGCCGCGCGGGTTTCCCCGGCTGCCCGGGGAAACCCGCGGACACGCCGTTGCAGCAACGGCGTGTCCGCAAGTTTCGGCTGACCACCCCGCGGGTTGACTTCGCAACCCATTCGACATCGTGTATCTTGACATCAAGAGATATCCCTCCGTGCCCCGCCTGACAGAGTCCCGTGACCGAGTTAGGGGAGCCTTGCTTTTCCCGCACTCGACAGCGGCGGCAGGATGGGAGACGCGATCTGGACGACGACGAGACATCAGGAGATGACTGCTGTGGCCAGTCAGGACAGCTTCGGTGCCAAGGGCACCTTGGACGTGGACGGCAAGTCCTACGAGATCTTCCGCCTCGACGCGGTCGAGGGTGACGGCCTGGATGTCAAGTCCCTTCCGTTCAGCCTCAAGGTGCTTCTCGAGAACCTCCTCCGCACTGAGGACGGCGCGGACATCACCGCCGACGACATCAAGGCGATCGCCGGCTGGGACGCGGACGCGGACCCCAGCAAGGAGATCCAGTTCACCCCGGCACGCGTGATCATGCAGGACTTCACCGGCGTCCCGTGCGTCGTCGACCTCGCCACCATGCGTGAGGCGATGGCCGACCTCGGCGGCGACCCGACCAAGATCAACCCGCTCGCGCCCGCCGAGATGGTCATCGACCACTCCGTGATCGCCGACGTCTTCGGCACCCCCGAGGCCTTCGAGCGCAACGTCGAGATCGAGTACGAGCGCAACCGCGAGCGCTACCAGTTCCTGCGGTGGGGCCAGGGCGCGTTCGACGACTTCAAGGTCGTCCCGCCGGGCACCGGCATCGTCCACCAGGTCAACATCGAGCACCTCGCGCGCACCGTCTTCACTCGTGAGGTCGACGGCGAGCTCCAGGCCTACCCCGACACCTGCGTCGGCACCGACTCCCACACCACGATGGTCAACGGCATCGGCGTGGTCGGCTGGGGCGTCGGTGGCATCGAGGCCGAGGCCGCGATGCTCGGCCAGCCCGTGTCGATGCTGATCCCGCGCGTCGTCGGCTTCAAGCTCTTCGGCGACCTGCCCGAGGGCGCGACCGCGACCGACCTGGTCCTCACGATCACCGAGATGCTGCGCAAGCACGGGGTCGTCGGCAAGTTCGTCGAGTTCTACGGCCCCGGCGTCTCGGTGCTGCCGCTGGCCAACCGCGCCACCATCGGCAACATGAGCCCGGAGTTCGGCTCCACGATCGCGGTCTTCCCGATCGACGCCGAGACCACCAAGTACCTCAAGCTCACCGGCCGCTCCGAGGAGCAGCTCGCGCTGGTGGAGGCGTACGCCAAGGAGCAGGGCCTCTGGCACGACCCGGACGCCGAGCCGCGCTTCTCCGAGAAGCTCGAGCTCGACATGGCGACCGTCGTACCGTCGCTGGCCGGTCCCAAGCGCCCGCAGGACCGCGTCTCGCTGTCCGAGGCCAAGGACTCCTTCCGTACGGCGCTCGCCGACTACGTCGACGACTCCGGCCAGGAGAACGGGTACGACGAGGCCGTCGCCGAGTCGTTCCCCGCCTCGGACGCCCCGAGCAACGGTCACGGCGAGGCGGCGCCCAACGAGCTGCCCCACGCCACCCCGGTGGCCGGCGCGGGTCGCCCGAGCAACCCGGCTCAGGTGACCCTGGCGGACGGCACGTCGTTCGAGCTCGACCACGGCGCGGTCACGATCGCGGCCATCACGTCGTGCACCAACACGTCCAACCCGTCGGTGATGATCGGCGCGGCGCTGCTCGCCAAGAAGGCCGTCGAGAAGGGCCTCGAGCGCAAGCCGTGGGTCAAGACGACGCTGGCCCCCGGCTCCAAGGTGGTCTCGGACTACTACAACAAGTCGGGCCTCACGCCGTACCTGGACAAGCTCGGCTTCAACCTCGTCGGCTACGGCTGCACCACCTGCATCGGCAACTCCGGCCCGCTGATCCCCGAGGTCAGCCAGGCCGTCAACGACAACGACCTCGCGGTCGTGTCGGTGCTGTCGGGCAACCGCAACTTCGAGGGCCGGATCAACCCGGACATCAAGATGAACTACCTCGCGTCGCCGCCGCTGGTCGTTGCCTACGCGCTGGCCGGCTCGATGGACGTCGACCTGTTCACCGACCCGCTCGGCAAGGACACGGACGGCAACGACGTGTTCATGAAGGACATCTGGCCGACTCCGACCGAGATCGAGGAGGTCATCGCCGCGGCGATCAACTCCGACATGTTCGACGAGAGCTACCAGGACGTGTTCGCCGGCGACGAGGCCTGGCAGTCGCTGCCGACCCCCGAGGGCAAGACATTCGAGTGGGACCCGGAGTCGACGTACGTCCGCAAGCCCCCGTACTTCGACGGCATGCCCGAGAAGCCGGAGGCCGTGACCGACATCGAGGGCGCGCGCGTGCTGCTCAAGCTGGGCGACTCGGTGACCACCGACCACATCAGCCCGGCCGGTGCGATCAAGAAGGACTCGCCGGCGGGGAAGTACCTCGCCGAGCACGGCGTCGGTCAGCGGGACTTCAACTCCTACGGCTCACGCCGTGGCAACCACGAGGTCATGATCCGCGGCACGTTCGCCAACATCCGCCTGCGCAACCAGCTGGCTCCCGGGACCGAGGGTGGCTTCACCCGCGACTTCACGTTGGACGACGCTCCTGTCACCACCGTGTTCGAGGCCTCCGAGAACTACATCGCGGCAGGTACTCCGCTGGTCGTGCTGTGCGGCAAGGAGTACGGCTCCGGCTCGTCGCGTGACTGGGCGGCCAAGGGCACCTCGCTGCTGGGCGTCAAGGCGGTCATCGCCGAGTCGTACGAGCGCATCCACCGCTCGAACCTGATCGGCATGGGCGTGATCCCGCTGCAGTTCCCCGAGGGTGAGAGCGCCGAGTCGCTCGGCCTGACCGGCGAGGAGACGTTCTCGATCACCGGCATCACCGAGCTCAACGAGGGTCGGACGCCGAAGACCGTCAAGGTCAAGGCAGGCGATGTGGAGTTCGACGCCGTCGTCCGTATCGACACCCCCGGCGAGGCGAACTACTACCGCAACGGCGGCATCATGCAGTACGTGCTCCGCAACCTGCGGGCGCAGTCGGCCTGACCTGATCGCCGAGTCGGCGCAGATTGACCCACGAGTCGGCGCAAAGTGACCCCAGCCAGGGGTCACTTTGCGCCGACTCGGCATTTCGGCCCTGGCGCGGCTGCGCCTGGAGTCACTGGATACCGTCTCACCATGATCGTGGCGTTCAGCATCTCCCCGACCACCGGCGACGACACCGGCAGCGTGTCCGAGGCGGTGGCCGCCGCCGTACGAGTGGTCCGCGAGTCCGGGCTGCCCAACGAGACCAACTCGATGTTCACCAACATCGAGGGGGAGTGGGACGAGGTGATGGCCGTCGTGAAGCGGGCCGTCGAGGTCGTCGCCGAGGTCTCGCCGCGGGTCGGGCTGGTGCTCAAGGCCGACATCCGGGCAGGGTTCACGGGCGAGATGACCGCCAAGGTCGAGCGCGTCGAGCGGCTCTTGGAGGACTGATGTCGGACATCCCGCCGCCGCCGTCGTACCCACCACCGCCGCCGCCCTACCCACCGCCGGGCGCGCCCGAGCCGAGCCTGGTGGCGTCGTTCGGACCGGAGCCGCCGCGTCGCTCGCGGGGTCCGGTGATCGCACTGGCGGCCATCGGCGTGGCGATCGTGGTCGCGCTCGCCGTGGCCGTCCCGATGCTCCTCACCGAGGACTCGGTCCCCAGCGACCTGGCGGCCGTGAAGTCGTACGACGACCTGTCGGCCGACCACACGCCGGACGACGTCGACTACCCGCAGAGCCCGCCCGTCGGCGGTGAGCACGCGCCGGAGTGGCTGGACTGCGGCGTGTACGACGTGCCGGTGCGGGAGGAGAACGCCGTCCACGACCTGGAGCACGGCACGGTCTGGATCAGCTACGACCCGGACCTGGGCGACGGCGACGTCGACGAGCTCGCCGAGGAGCTGCCGCAGAACGGCATCCTGGCGCCGTACCCCGGCCTCACCGCACCCGTGGTGGTGACGGTCTGGGGCAGGCAGCTGGCGCTCGACGGCGCCGACGACCCGAGGCTGGAGCTCTTCATCCGGACGTACGGCGGCGGGGAGACCGCGCCGGAGCCCAACGTGACGTGTGCCGGTGGCGTCTCGGACCCGAACGGTGGCACTGGGTCCGCCGGTGGGTCCGGCACTGACGTCTGATCGTCACGCGGGCCGGGTGAGCTCGGCCGTCAGCTGCACCTCGGAGTCGACGAAGCCGACCGAGCGGTAGACCCGGATCACGTGGTAGCCGGGGTCGGCGACGGTCACGAGCGTGGTCGCACCGAGGCGCTCGAAGGCATCGGCTCCGGCAGCGTGGACGAGTGACCCCGCGACCCCACGGCCGCGTGCCTCGGGGTGGGTCTGCACCTCCTGGAAGCGGGCGACCCTGCTGCCGGCGCGCACGATCCCCATCGTGGCGACGAGACGGCCCCGGTCGAAGGCGCCGTACCAGACGCTGTGACCGTCCTCGGTGATCCGTCGCTCGGCGGCGGCCTTGCGGTGCGTGAAGTCACCGAACCCGTCCGAGCCGCCGTCGTGGCAGGCCAGGTCGAGCGAGACCCGCTGGGCCCAGTCGTCGTCGCCCCTCAGCGGTCGGAAGAGCGCGGTCGCGTTGGGACGCGGCGGCGGGAGGACGCGGGTCGCGGTGAGGACGACCGCCGTGTCGACGGCGTACCCGGCGTCCGCGAACGCCGCCAGCTCGGCGACCTGCCCGTCGGGGGAGTCGACGCCGAACGCACGGTGCCTGATCCCGGGCAGCTCGCGGGCGAAGAGCTCCTCGACGAGGCCGAGGTCGCGTCGCAACGGGGCGCGACGCAGGAGCACGAAGTTGCCCCAGCGGTATCCCGGGTTGTCGGGGGTTCGGACGACGATGTACGTCGGGTGCTGCTCGATCTCGCTACCCGACAGCGCGAGGATCGCGAGGTCGGTGCGCCAGCTGCAGGAGAGGACTTCCATGCGCGGACGTTAGCGGCCCGATGCCACGATGGTCCTATGGATTCGATGACAGTGGAGTTACGGACTGGACACGACGAGGTCGTGCTCGACCTGACGGAAGAGTCCCGTGACTTCGTGGCGGGTCGCGGTGACGGGCTGCTCAACGTGTTCGTGCCGCACGCGACCGCTGGCATCGCGATCATCGAGACCGGAGCCGGCAGCGACGACGACCTGCTGGCCGCCCTCGGTGACCTGCTGCCGGCCGACGACCGGTGGCGGCACCGGCACGGTAGCCGCGGGCACGGTCGCTCACACGTGATGCCGGCGATCGTGCCACCGCACGCCACGGTCCCGGTGCTCGACGGCCGGCTCGCGCTCGGCACCTGGCAGAGCATCTGCCTGGTCGACCTCAACGTGGACAACTCGACCCGCGAGGTCCGCTTCTGGTTCCTGCGCAGCGCATGACGGACGCGATCCTGGCCATCGATGCTGCCGAAGCCGGTGCGGGCATCGTGTGTGCGCAGTACGGCGTCCAGGTGGAGCGCTTCGCGAAGTCGTCGACCGACTTCGCGACGACCGCTGACCTCGCGGCCGAGCAGGCGATCCTCGACGTGCTGCGCGCGGCCCGCCCCGATGACGCGATCCTGGGGGAGGAGGGCGGACGGACCGGCCGTGCGGGCGCGACTCGTACATGGCTGGTCGACCCGCTGTGCGGGACGCTCAACTTCGCGGCGCAGACTCCGCTGATCGCCGTCAACGTCGCGCTCCGCGATGGCGGCGTCGTCACCGCCGCTGCTTCGGCCGATCCGATCGCCGACGAGGTCTTCTGGACGGATGGCGGCGGTGCGTGGCTCCGGTCGGGCGGCGCCGACACGGCACTGGAGCCGTCGTCCGTCTCGACGCTGGTCGACGTCAACCTCGACGCCGTCGACCCGGATCCCGGTGGCTTCCGCCCAGCCGCGCTGCTCGGGCACCCCGACTTCCGGAGTCGGTACGGCGGCCGAGTGCTGTCCACGACGCTGGCCCTGGTCTGGGTGGCGGCCGGCCGGCGGGCGGCGTACGTCACGGACGGGCACTTCGAGGACAACGTGCACTTCGCGGCCGGCATCGCGATCTGTCGAGCAGCCGGCTGCGTCGTCACCGACCTGCGCGGCGGCGAGGTCGACTCGGCTGGTGGCAGCGGCCTGCTGGTGGCGGCGGACGAGGAGACCCACCGGCAACTGCTCGAGCTCTGCGTGAACTCGGGCGAGGGGATCGGGAAAGAACAGGTGTGAGCACACCGAACCCCCCACCCTGGAACGGCCAGACGGATCCGCAGGTCGTCGCCGTCTCGGTCCACGAGCCGGCGGCGTTCGCGGAGATCTACGCCCGCCATGCCGACGACGTACACCGATATCTCCGTCGCCGCCTCGGGAGCGACGTCGCCGACGACCTGACGGCGGACACCTTCGTGGCCGCGTTCGGTGCGAGAGCCGGGTTCGACCGGGCCGCGCCCAGCGCGCGGCCGTGGCTGTTCGGCATCGCGAGCAACCTCGCCGCCAAGCACCGTCGCAGCGAGCTCCGTGGACTGCGCGCCTATGCGCGCACGGGCGTCGACCCGGTGGCGAGCTCGTGGTCGGACGGCGCCGACGACCGGGTCAGCGCGCAGGCGATGAACCGGGAGCTGGCCAGCGCCCTCTCCGAGCTCTCTGCGGGCGACCGCGACGTACTGCTGCTGGTCGCCTGGGCGGAGCTGAGCTACGCCGAGGTTGCCGACGCTCTGCAGCTGCCTGTCGGGACCGTCCGGTCCCGGCTCAACCGCGCGCGCCGCAAGGTGCGCACGACGTTGTCACCCGGGACGGAGCGTGTCGCCATCCGCCCGTTGACCGCCCTCGAGACACGTGGAGGAAACCATGGATGACTTGACCCTCGTGCGCGAGTTCCGCGCCGACGCCCCTGCCGGAGCGCCGGCTGCCGCCCGCGAGGCCCTGCTGGACGCCATGGAGACGCGTCGCCGAGCGCGCGGCCGATGGCCGGCGGCCGCGGCCGCGGTGGCGGCGGTCGCCGTCACCGCCCTGGTCGTGCAGACCGGCCCGGCTGCCTCACCGAGCGCCGCTGTCGTGCTCGGACGGGCCGCGGCGGCCGCGGCCAGCGACCCGGTGCCGCGTCCACGTGACGACCAGTGGGTCCTCCAGACGATGTACGGCGGAGCCACCGACGGCGGACCCTTCGAGATGATCCCGGGCGAAGGCTGGATGCGCTTCGACGGCACGCAGTTCGCCGCCGCACCCTCGGACCATCCCGAGCGCCTCCACGTGCAGGAGGTCCAGGTCGACCCCGAGATCCCGTCGCCGGCCGCGTGGTACGACGCCGCGGCCCAGCTGCCGCACGAGCCCGCGGCCCTGCTCGCGGCGCTGCGGGACGGTGGCCTCGCGGATGCCGACGGGGGGAGTGAGGCGGTGCGCAACTATGCCGCGGTCGTCGAGGCGCTCGGGCAGCCGGTGCTGCCCGCGCAGGCCCGGGCCGACCTCTTCCGCGCGCTGGCGACCATCCCGGGAGTCGCGATCGACGACGGCGCCGAGCCCGACCTGCTCGGCGACCCCGTGCTGGCGGTGACGCTCGACCGGGCGCCGGACGCGAGCGGGCTGCTCAGCCGCCGCGAGCTGCTGCTCGATCCCGACACCTACACCTACCGTGGTGTCCGGGTCACGGCGCTCGAGGACGGGCGGCTGGGGGGCGCTGGCGCCAAGGGCTTCGACGTCACGGCCGGGGAGACCTGGTACGAGGACGCGGTGGAGGACGCCGTGGTCGTCGACAGGCCGGGAGAGCGCGGCTGATCGTCATGGCGAAACCACCAACCGCCAGGGCGCTAGTCATCGTGGGCTATTGCCGGGCTCAGGCGTTGGCGAGACGATCGACGATCTCGGCACCGTGATGCGCGTCCCCTCGAGGTCGGCCGCCGCTCGGGCCTCCTCCACGACGCCCGGTGACCGGGCGCCCATGTCCGGCTGCCCGCGCCCACGGAAGCGACAGCGTCATGGCCACCACCGCACCTGCCAACCACCCGATCGTCGTCGCCGAGGGCACACCGGCGGACGTCGAGGTCCGAGACGAGCCACGGGTCCCCGAGTTCGACCCCCAGGTCGGGGTGCCCGGGTCGTTCACCTTCCCGGCGGCCCCGAAGGCGCAGCCGCCGCACCGCCTGGTCGTGATCGGGGACTCGCTGTCGCACGGCTTCCAGAGCGGCGCGATCTACAACACCGACATCTCCTACCCGGCGATCATCGCCTACGAGCTCGGGTGGTTCGACGACTACCGCTATCCGACGTACGGCGGCCCCGGAGGCCTTCCCCTCAACATCGAGTACCTGCTGCGCGACCTGGAGCGGCGCTACGGCGAGCAGGTCGACTGGTGGGAGATCCCGGGCGCCGTCTTCCACGGCCGGGCTCTGATGGACCAGATCGAGGACTACTGGGAGCGCGGGGCGGGGAGCGTCCCGCCGGCGGCCACCGGCATCAACCACGACCTGTCGGTCTACGGCTGGGACCTGCGCGACGCGCTGGCGCGGACCTACAACACCTGCGTGGCCGACATCAAGGCGCCCAAGGACGACCTGGTCAAGCAGGTCGTGCAGAGCAACGGGGCGCGAGCGGCGCTGCGGGTCTACCCGTCGGAGCACCCCGACGACACGCTGTTCGGCGCGGCCGCCCGCCTGGGCGCTGACACCCAGGGAGCGGACGCCGGGATCGAGACCCTGATCGTCTTCCTCGGTGCCAACAACGCGCTGCAGACGGTGACGAAACTCAAGGTCGAGTGGAGCGGCGCCGGCTACCAGGACCTGAAGAAGAAGGGCGCCTACACCGTGTGGCGCCCCACCCACTTCGCGAACGAGCTCGCCGAGGTCGTCGCGGAGGTCGAGAAGATCAACGCGCGGCACGTCATCTGGTGCACGGTCCCGCACGTGACGGTCCCGCCGATCAGCCGGGGCCTCGGCCAGAAGCTGCGGCCCGGATCGCGCTACTTCCCTTACTACACGCGGCCGTGGGTCGACGCCGCGCACTTCGACCCGCGCCAGGACCCGTGCATCACCGGCGACCAGGCGCGCGCCATCGACTCGGCGATCGACCAGTACAACGACGCGATCGTCGCGATGGTCGCCGCCGCCAGGAAGGGGCCGAAGAAGGACGCCCGGGACTGGCTCGTGCTCGATGTCGCCGGCCTGCTGGACCGACTGGCCTCGCGCCGCTACATCGAGGACGTCAACGCCCGCCCGCCGTGGTGGTCGCAGTACCCGCTCCCGGGCCCGGTCGCCGCGCTCAAGCCGACGATCGACTCGCGGTTCCTGGCCGGCGACGGCAAGGGCGGTCGGTCGGACGGCGGGCTGTTCTCGCTCGACGGCGTGCACCCGACGACGGTCGCCTACGGGATGATCGCCCAGGAGCTGATCACCATCATGCGGGGCGCCGGGGTGCTCTTCCGGCACGCCGGCGACCAGTCCGTACGCAGCGACCCCGTGACCGTCGACTTCGACCGGCTGATCCGCCGCGACTCCCTGGTCCGGAAGCCGCCGCAGAACCTCACGCCCGGCCTGAAGACCCTCGGCTGGGCCGACGAGGCCCTCGACCTCGTCAGGAACGCGGTCCACCTCGGCCGCTGACCGCGGCCGGCGGCAGCAGCAGCATCGAGTCGCCGAACTCGTGCCAGAGGTACGGCGGGGCGCCGGGAGCGCTGATGTCGGTGTACGCCCGGTCGACCAGGGGGCGGCCCGCGACGGCGGCGAGCAGCTGGAGGTGGCTCGCCTCGGGCTCGTGGAGGCCGGTGAGCAGACCGTCGACGACCCGGGTGGGCCACGACGGGTCGAGGACCAGCGACGTCCACCCAGCAGTAGGGACGACCTTCCCGCCGGCCACCGCGGACTCCAGCGCGCGGACCACCGTGGTCCCCACCGCTACCACCCGGCGACCCGCCGCGCGGGTGGAGTCGACGAGGCGGGCGGTCGCCGCCGGCACGGCGTACTCCTCAGGCTGCGGCGGCTCGTGCTTCTCCTGGCTGGCGACCCCGGTGTGCAGCACGATCGGGGCGACCGCCACGCCCGACGCCATCAGCGAGACCAGCAGCCGTGCGGTCAGAGGCCGTCCGGCGCTGGGCATCTCGGCGCTGCCGGGGTGGCGCGCGTAGACGTTCTGCAAGGCCTCGATCGGCCACTCGCCGTGCACGTAGCGGTAGCGGATCGGGTGCCCCCATCGGTTCAGGTACGCCGCCCGGTCCACCTCCGGCGACGGGAGCGTCCGCCACAGCCGGGACTGTCCTGCCGGGTGCGGCTCGATCACCCGGAGCGAGACACCACCGGGCAGGGCGAGCACCTCACCCGGCACAGGCGTCGCCGGACCGCTGTTGTCCGGCTGCCGGAGCTCGACCACCCAGCTGCCGTCGTCGAGCACCGTCGACACGTGGATGCCCCACCTCTCACCGGTCACGGCTGAGGGCAACGTCGCGCTGGTGTTCACGACCAGCAGGTCGCCGGGGCGCAGGTGGTCCGGCAGGTGGGTGGCCGTGGTGTGGACCGTCTCCTCCGGGGTCACGACGGCGAGCCGCACCTCGTCGCGGGCCACCCCGCGTGCCTCGGGCGGCACCGTCGCCTCGCGGATCGCTCCCTGGTCGGTGAGCGTCATGCGCGCACGACCGGCTCGAGGTCGGCGGCCCGGTGGCGGCCGCTCGCGAGGTCGCCGACGACCAGCGCCATCAGGCGGGGTACGACGGAGGCCGGGTCGGGACGGTCGCTGATGTCCTCGCCGGGGAACGCCGCCTGGTGCATCGCCGTACGCAGGTCACCGGGGTCGACGGCGTACACCCTGACCTCGGGCTCCTCCTCCGCGAGGATCCGCGTGGCGTGGTCGAGCGCGGCCTTGGAGGAGCCGTAGCCGCCCCAGGTCTCGTACGCCTCGACGGATGCGTCGGAGGTGAGGTTGAGGATCCGTCCGCGTCGGGCGCGCAGCTGCGGCAGCACCAGGGACGCGAGCGCGATCGGCGCCACCACGTTGACCTCCATCGTGCGCAGGTAGGTCTCCGGCTCGAGGTCGGCGAGTCGGGGGAGGGGGCTCACTCCCAACGTGCTCGCATTGTTGACCAGCAGGTCGGCGCCGCCGAGGTCGGCCGCCGACGCCGCGAGGGCGCCGCGGTGCCAGGAGTCGGTGACGTCGCCGGGTACGGCGAGGTGCGGTCCACCGGGCAGGGCAGCAACGGCCGCGTCCAGCCGTACGGCGTCGCGCGCATCCGCGACGACGGACCAGCCGGTCGAGGCGAGGGCGTGGGCGAGGGACAGGCCGAGCCCCTGCGAGGCTCCGGTAATCACAGCGACAGGCATGGAAGGTCTCTCCTAGGGTCAGATCACGCTGCGTGGGATCACGCTTGGTTCTCGACGAGGGTGCAAGTTGAAGTGAACTTCAAGTCAAGGGTTGCTCTGCCGGATGACCGGGAGTCGGTGCTGCGCGTGGTGGAGGAGGCGTTCGGTCCCGACGAGGGTCCGACGGTCGCTCGCCTGGTCACGGCGTTGGACGACGCCGGCAGCACAAGAGCGAGCATCGTCGCCGACGCCGAGGGGCAGGTCGTCGGACATGTCCAGCTGAGCCGCTCGTGGGTCGACGCCCGCGAGGCACTCGTCGATGTCCTGGTGCTCAGCCCCCTGTCGGTCGCCCCTGCGCACCAGCGCCAGGGGATCGGAGCAGAGCTCCTGCGCGCGGCCTTGGTCGAGGCCGAGCAGATCGGGTCGCCGGCCGTCTTCCTCGAGGGCGACCCGGGCTTCTACAGCGACCGCGGCTGGTCCGCCGCCGGCCCGCTGGGGTTCACCGCACCCTCCGCCCGGATCCCCGCACCGGCCTTCCAGGTCGTGCTGCTCCCGGCGTACGAGCCGTGGATGACGGGGGCGCTCGTCTACTGCGAGCCGTTCTGGGCACTCGACTGCGTCGGTCTGCGCGATCCACTGCTCGCCCAGCTCGGGGGCTAGACGGGGGACCTGCCGCTGGATATGGCCCCATTTGGCCACGCGGCACGCGTGCTCGACGGCCTAGCGTGACGAGATGAGCGCACGACACGGTTCGGAGAGCTTCTTCATCGAGGGCGAAGGCCTGGTCAACACCCAGCTGGGGGGACGGCATGGGGACCTGCCCGACCCGATCACGATGCCGGAGGCGGCGCCACCGGCTGCGCGCCGCGCGGGTGCTGCGCCGCCGTTCCGCTTCTCCCGGGTCGGCCCGCGCGGACGGGCTCTCGGTGAACCCCTGGCGCTGGCCATCGCCGACGCGATGACCAAGGGCGGTGGTGGCCGCGGTGACGTGCCGGCCGGCTACACCTACCTGGGCCAGTTCATCGACCATGACCTCACCATGGACGCGACCGACGTGGCCCTCGGCGAGGACGTGACGCCGGCCGAGCTGCTCCAGGGTCGCTCACCCACGCTGGACCTCGACTCCCTGTACGGCGCGGGGCCGGCGAATCCGGGCTCGGTCCGGTTCTACGAGTCGGACGGCGTGCACCTCAAGACCGGGACGACGATCCGCACCGGCCCGGACCGGGCCAAGCCGGGGCACGACCTGCCGCGAGTGGGGACCGGCGGGGTGAAGGCTCGGCGCAAGGCGCTGATCCCGGACCCGCGCAACGACGAGAACCTGATCGTCGCCCAGACGCACCTGTCGATGATCCGCTTCCACAACCGGGTCGCCGACAAGCTGCCCGCCAGCGTGCCCGCGCCGCAGCGCTTCCGGCGCGCCCGGAAGTCGGTCACCCTCCACTACCAGTGGCTGGTCCGCCACGACTACCTGCCGCGCATCGTCGACCCACGCGTCCTGGACGACGTCTTCACCAACGGGCGCAAGGTCGTGCAGCCGACCGCCGCTCCGACGGACATGCCCACGATGCCGGTCGAGTTCTCCGTGGCGGCGTTCCGGCTCGGGCACAGCATGATCCGACCCGTCTACGACTGGAACCGACGGTTCCCGCGTGGGGTGGGGTTCCTCGACTACATGTTCCAGTTCTCGGCCGCAGGGGGCGACCTCGGAGGGGCCGACCGGCTGCTGAGCAACTGGCTCGCGGATTGGCGCCGCATGTACGACTTCCCCGGTGGCGGGCATCCCGACCTGGCTCCGCCCGACGGGGTGAACATGGCCCAGCGCATCGACACCCTGCTGACGGATCCCCTGAAGAACCTGCCGCCGAGCACGTTCGGCGGCGGGGCCGGCATCCCGTTCGATGACCGTCGCCGCAACCTGGCGTTCCGGAACCTGACCCGCGCCTCCATGGTCCACCTGGCCAGCGGCCAGCAGATGGTGCAGAAGCTCCGTGCCTCCGGCGTCGCGGTCCAGCCGCTCAGCCGGCGGCAGATCCTCCAGGGCAGCGGTGGCGCGAGGGTCGCCGGACTGACCAAGCGGCAGGAGGACAGGCTGGTGGCGGACACACCGCTGTGGTTCTACATCCTGCGCGAAGCGGAGACGGGAGACGGTCGACTCAGGCGCGTCGGCGCCCGTCTCGTCGCGGAGACCATCCACCGGGCGATGGAGGGCAGCCGCTTCTCGATCGTGCGCGACCCCGGCTTCCGCCCCACGCTCGGCCGCGGTGACGTCTTCGAGATGACCGACCTGCTCTTCTTCGCCTTCGCGGGCAAGAAGACCGGCATCAACCCCCTCGGCGGCGCCTGAGCGCCGACCCTCGACCTCGGCGCGGCGTGGGGGCCGCCGCAGACGCTCCAAGTCAGCTCCCAGTCGGCCTCAAGAGGCTGGCGTCAGAGTCGTCCCACCAGACCACCTCTGAGTGCCACTTCTCGAATGGGAGCATCACCGTGTCTCGCATCCTCCACCGTCTCGGTTACCGCACCGCGGCGCACCCGTGGCGGACGATCTCCGCCTGGCTCGTGGTCGTCGTCGCGGCCTTCGCGCTCGCAGGCTCCTTCGGGGGCACCACCCACGACGACTACAACGTCCCCGAGGCCCGGGCGCAGGCCGGCGTCGAACAGCTCCGCGCCCACGTCCCCGACGGTGGCGGCGCCACCGCGCAGGTCGTCGTCCACGACCGCCACGGCGACCCCCTGTCGGCGGCCGACCTCGACGGCCTGATCCAGCGCCTCGGCGCGCTCGACCACGTCAGCTCGGTCAGCCAGCCGCGGCTCTCCGCGGATTCGGACACCGCACTGGTGACCATCGGGTACGACGCCCCGGTCACCGACCCGGACCTCGTCGGCGCGCACGGCTACGACCCGCTCGAGGGCGCGATCGAACCGCTGCGCGACGCGGGCCTGCAGGCCGAGCTGGGCGGTGAGCTGCCCGGCGGCGCCGAGTCGACGATGAAGGGCACCGGTGAGCTCGCCGGCGTCATCGCCGCACTCGCGCTCCTGATCATCGCGTTCGGCTCGGTGGTGGCCGCCGGGCTGCCGCTCGCGGTCGCCCTGACCGGCCTCGCCGTCGGCTCGGCGGGCATCACTCTGCTGGCCGCCACGATGGACGTGTCCACGGCGGCTCCGACCGTGGCGACCATGGTCGGTCTGGGCGTTGGCATCGACTACGCGCTGCTGCTGGTGACCCGCCACGTGGAGTTCCTCGGCCAGGGTCTCGACAAGCGCGAGGCAGCCGGCCGGGCGATGGCCACCGCCGGCCGCTCGGTCGTCTTCGCCTCGCTCACCGTCCTGATCTCCCTGATGGGCCTGCGCCTCGGCGGCCTCCCGGTCTACTCGACGTTCGGCTACGCCACCGCGATCGCCGTCGTCTCCGTGCTCGCCGCGGCCCTCACCCTGGTGCCCGCGCTGTGCGGGCTGGCCGGCCGTCGGCTGATGCCGCGCCGCGCCCGCAGGGGCCTGCCCGCCCGTTCCCGCAAGGCACCCCTCACCGCCCGGTGGGCGGCCCAGGTCGTCAAGCGTCCGGTCGCCGCGGCCCTCGCCGCCCTGGTGTTCCTGCTCTTCCTGGCCGCCCCGGTCCTCGGCATGCGCACCTGGCCGCAGGACGGCAGCAGCAACAGCAAGGACACCTCGGTGCGCCAGGCCTACGACCTGATCGACGCCGAGTACGGCGCGGGTGCCAACGGCCCGTTCACCATCGTCGTCGACACCACCCAGGCCGACCCGCAGGCGATCGCCACCCAGATCGCCGACCGTCCAGGCATCGCTGAGGTCACCACCCCCTTCACGACGCCCGACGGTGCCATCGCGGTGTTCGATGCCGAGCCGGCGTACGGCCCGGCCGACGAGCGCACCTCCGATCTGGTGACGGCACTCCGCGAGGAGCTGCCGGCCGGCGTCGAGGTCACCGGCAACACCCCCATGTTCGCCGACCTCTCTGGGATGCTCTCCGAGCGGCTCTGGGTCGTCGTCGGGTTCGTGGTCGCCGTGTCGGTGCTGCTGCTGGCGATGATGTTCCGCTCGGTCGTCGTCCCACTGAAGGCAGCCGTGATGAACCTGCTGTCGATCGCCGCGTCGTACGGCGTGCTCACCGCCGTCTTCCAGTGGGGCTGGGGCGGGAGCCTGCTCGGGATCGACCACGCGGTCGCCGTCTCGAGCTGGATCCCGATCCTCACTTTCGCGATCCTCTTCGGGCTCTCGATGGACTACGAGGTGTTCCTGCTGTCGCGGATCCGCGAGGACTGGCTGCGCACGGGTGACGCCACGGGCAGCGTGGAGCGTGGGCTTGCCGCCACCGGCCGGGTCATCTCCTCGGCCGCGGCGATCATGGTCGTCGTCTTCCTCGGGTTCTCGACGGAGGCCGACACCGTGGTCAAGCAGCTCGGATTCGGGATGGCGGTCGCGATCGTGCTCGACGCCACCGTCGTCCGGATGGTCCTGGTCCCCGCGACGATGACGATGCTCGGCAAGTGGAACTGGTGGCTGCCCGCCTGGCTGGACCGCCTGCTCCCGACCATCGACGCCGAGAAGTTCGACCACGACGAGGCCGACCTGTGGGCCGAGCTCGGCGAGACCGAGAAGGTCGGTGCCTGAGATGTCCACCTCCTCCTCGAATGCCGGAGTCCACTCGTGGCCGCGGCAGCTGCAGTTGCCCGGCCAGGTCGCGGCCCCGGACGGCCCGATCGACATGCGGATGATGTACGTCATGCACCACGCCTTCCGGCGTGACCTGGACCTGTTCTCGGCGGCGGTGCGCAACACCCCCGTCGCCGAGCGGGCGACCTGGGCGCTGCTGGGTGAGCGGTGGGAGCTGTTCGCCGAGGCGCTGCACGAGCACCACACGATCGAGGACGACGGGGTCTGGCCGGCGCTGGAACAACTCGGCACCGCCGAGGACGTCGCCACCCTCGCCGCGATGGAGGCCGAGCACGGCGAGATGGAACCCCTGCTCGAAGGCTGTGCGGCCGGGTTCCGCCGATTGGCCGCGCACGCCGACGAGGACGCCCGGGCCGCGCTGGCCGTCAGGGTCTGCGCGGCACGCGAGTCGCTGCGGCGCCACCTCGCGCACGAGGAGACCGACGCGATCGCGATCATCCAGCGGCTGCTCTCTGCCGAGGACTGGGCCCGCATCGAGGAGGAGCACGCTCCTCCGGTGCGACTCCGGAAGGCGGTGCGGCTGGTGCCGTGGGCGGCGTACGGCGTCCCGCGCGAGGTGCTCGACCGGGTCTTCAGCGAGCCCGGCGGTCGTGGCTTCCGGGTGATCTGGCGGCTGACTCGCCGTCGGTTCGCGCGGCGGCACGCGCGTGCATTTCGGTTTGCCTAGCGGTTTGCCTAGCGGTTTGCCCAGCGGTTCACCTAGCTCAGGCGACCCCTGGCACCAGCCGGATGTCGCGCACGGCGCCGTCGCCGAGGGCCGCGAGGGCGTCCTGGTACGCCGGGCTGTCGTGGGCGGCCCGAGCGGCGTCCACCGACTCGAACTGGATGACCACGGTCCGGGTCTCCTCGCCCGCCTCGTAGGTCTGCTCGGGGAACCCGCGGGCGACGAAGGTGCCACCCGCCCCCTCGAGCGCAGGGCCGGCCAGCTCCGCGTAGGCCCGGAGCTTGGCCTCGTCGCTGATCTCCCGGTAGATGCTGATCCAGTAGGCGGTCATGACGGCATCCTGCCCTAACCGGCCATGAGCGCCGCGCCCAGGAGGTGTGCGTCCGCGTTGTTCATACGTTCGTGCGAGATTCCCGCACGAACGTTCGAACAACCGAAACGTGGGTGCCGCCAAGGAGCCTGTGGAGGAGGCCCGCCACCCTGGGGCCGACTGTGATGGGCTCGGGTGATGCCGTACCTGATGGACACCGGCGGCCGTGTCGATGAGCTGACCGACGCAGTCGTCTACTTGATCAACACGGAGGGGATCGGCTCGCTGACGATCCGCAAGATCGCCGCCGTCGCCCATGTCAGCCCGTCCTCGATCATCTCCCATCTCGAGAACAAGCGCCGGGTGACCGATCTGGTCATGAAGTGCATCGCCGGGCGACTTGATCGTCGACTCGCGACGCGGGTGCGGTACGACGGCGTCCTGGCGCTCGTGCCGGACGAGGGCGCGCTCGGGCTGGTGCGCGCCTGGTTGGCCATGTGTGAGCTCGCTCGAGGTGATGAGGAGCTCGCCGTGTCGGTCGCGTACCTCGAGCAGGGCCAGCGCGGCCTGGTGCAGTGGGCGTGCCGGCTGGCGCCTGACGACGAGGTCACCGTCGACGCCGTGCAGGCACTCGTCGTCGGGGTGTGGACAGCGATGTGCGCCAGGATCGAGCCGATGTCCTCGGCGCGGGCGGTCGTGGTCCTGCGGCACGCGTGCGCGGCGCTGGGAGTCGAGATGGTGGCCGCAGCCGAATGATCGGAGGCCGGATCAGAACCCGAAGTGCTCCCGCTGGCCGGCCACCCACGCACCGGCGAGCGGAACGTCCCACTCCTCGCACAGCGCGACCGCCCGCTCGGCATGCCGGGTGGCCAGATCGTCGTCACCGACCGTGTGAGCGGCCATGGCCAGGAACGCGTCGACCGGTCCGATCGTGCTCCCCGAACCAGCGCAGGCGGACTGGCCGGCGAGCCCGACGAGCTTCTCGTACGCCGTGGCGGCGAGCTCGCGCTCCTCGAGGTGACAGGCACTCTCGGCGGCCATGCTCCAGGCCATCGGCGAGTACCAGGTGTCCACGTTGACCGCGCGGTCGAGGTGCTCGCGGTGGGTGGTGAGGTAGTCGCGGGCCTCGTCGAGGCGACCGGTCCGGCACAGCATCGTGAGCAGCGGCGGCGCCACCGCGACGAACCCGTCGACCGGCATCGTCCGGAGCGCGCCGAGGATCAGCTCCTCGCCGCCGTCGCGCCAGAGCACCTGCATCATCATCGCTCCGGCGATCGACTCCTCGGACCCGGGGATCGTGACGACCTCGCCGATCGCGGCCATGTCCGCGACCAGCTTGTCGACCACCTCGAACTGGCCGCGCATGGCCGACCACGAGATCTCGATCGAGTCGAGCACCAGCAACGCGTAGACGTGCCGGATCCGGTCGGCTTCGGCCCGCCCCTCGACGAGGGACTCCTCGAGAGCCGCGACGTCGCCGATCTCACCGGCGGCCTCGGCGCGCAGGGCCAGCGCCGAGACGAGTCCCACGTTGTCGTGCAGCTCCCGGGCGATCTGAGCCGCCTCGGTGGTCATCTCCAGGCGCTGGGCGGCGTTCGCCCCGCGCCAGATCGCGATGGCGGACTTCACCAGCGCGATCAGCAGGAGCGATCGGTCCTCGAGCCGTCGGGCCATCGCGATCGCCTCGTCGACGAGCGCCTCCCTCTCCTGGGGCATGGAGTCGTAGTAGATCTCTCCGGCCAGAGCGAGCATCACTCGGCACCGGCGCGGGTCGTCACCGGTCGGGAGCCGGTCGAGGGCGTCGCGCAGGGCGCCGACCACGATCTCGTCGACGTCACCGCCGCCGGGCGTCCAGAGCGCGCCGGTGCTGGTCATCGCGCCGGCTCGGATCAGCAGGTCGAGGTCACCGGCACCGCCGGCGGCCTCGCCCGCGACCTCGATCGCCTCGTGGGCGACCTCCCGGAGCTCCAGCCAGCGGCCCGCGCGGCGGAGTACGTCGGCGAGGTCGGCGAGCACCTCGAACCGGTCCACCGGTGTGGACGCGGGATCGTCGTCCTGCGCTCCGAGCGCGTACTCGAGCATCTCCAGCGCCTCGACGTACGCATAGACCGTCATGGCGGAGCGCGCCGCTGCCTGGGCCGCGGGCCAGGCGCGGGCCAGGTGTCGTGGACCGGCGGCCAGCCAGTGCCGCGCGACCTCGGTCTCGCGCTTGGGCCGCCCGCTGAGCGCCTCGGCGGCGCGGGCGTGGACCCGAGCCCGGCGCGACTGGGGGAGACCGGCGAGGACGGTGTCGCGCACCAGGGCGTGGTTGAAGCGGAATCGGTCGACGCCGTCCTCGGCGACCAGGCCTGCCTCGATGGCAGGGTCGAGCCGGTCGAGCGCCGCCTCCTCGTCGGTGTCCGCGATCAGCGCGAGGGTGGACAGGTCGAAGATGCGACCCACGACGCTGGCGGTCTGGAGCAGGTCCTGGGTCGCCGGGTCGAGATGAGCCAGACGCCGGGAGAGCACCTCGTGGACCGCCGCCGGTGGCCGGCCCTCGGCCATCAGGGCTGCCAGGTCGCCGTCGCGGGCGAGACGCGCGTACTCCACCAAGAAGAAGGGGTTCCCCTCCGTGCGCTCGCGCAGGGCGTCGGCGTCGGCGTCGTTCGGTGCCGCCTGGGCGACCTGCGCGAAGACCTGGGCAGTGGCCTCGGCCGAGATGCCCCTGAGCTGGAACCGCAGTGCGTGCTTGCGGGCGAGGGCCTCGGTGACCTCGGCCAGCGCGCCGGTCGGGACCGGGTACTCGCGCCAGGTGGCCAGCACCAGCAACCGGGCCGGACTCTCGGCGGCCACCGCCTCGGTCAGCAGGCGCAGCACCCGCAGGCTCGACGTGTCGGCCCAGTGCAAGTCGTCGAGGACCAGCAGCAGGGGAGCCTTCTCGGCTGCGGAGATCACGGTCTGCACGACGGTCTCCCACGCGCGGAACGCGGCAGCGCCGTCGTCGCCGTCATCGGTCGACGGCAGGGCGGACCCGAGCCGCTCCAGCACCGTCGCCCACGGCCACAGGGCCGGCGCCCCGTCGTCCTGCGAGCAACGGCCCCACGCGATGGTGACGCCCTGCTCGTCGGCGTACGTCGCCAGCTCGATCGCCAGCCGGCTCTTGCCGATCCCGGGCTCACCGGTCAGCGCGACGAAGGCGAGGGATCCGGTCCCGGCGACGACCTGGTCGATCAGGCCGGTGAGGGCGGCCAGCTCGTCGTCACGGCCGGCGAGCGACCAGGGCCAGAGCGTCGGGAAGGGCAGCGGCGCGTGCGTCTCCAACCCGGCCGCAGTGGTTGAGGTGCTTCCGGTGGTCGAGCTTGTCGAGACCCCCGCAGCCGACGCAGGGCCCGACGCAGCAGGCTCGGCGACGGCGATCGCGTCCTGGCGCAGTACGGCGCTCTGCACCGCACGCAGCTCGGCACCCGGCTCGAGGCCGAGCTCCTCGTCGAGGACGCCGCGCACCTCGCGGAGCACGGCCAGCGCGTCGGCCTGCCGACCGGAGCCGGCGAGCGCGAGCGCGCGGAGCGCCCAGGCGCGTTCGCGCAGCGGGTGCGCCCGGGTCAGGGCGTCGAGCTCGGCCGCGACCGTGGCGTGCAGGCCGAGCAGGATCCCGAGCGCCGCGCGGTCCTCCGTCGCCAGCACCCGGAGCTCCTCCAGGCGGGCCCGCTCGGCCGCCGCGGCTGGGACGTCGCCGAGCTCGGCGAAGGGGACTCCGCGCCAGAGCGCCAGCGCTTCCACCAACGAGTCGTGCAGCGCCGACAGCTCACCGGCGTCGGCCGAGCCAGCAGGGAGGGGGCGGCCGCGGCAGAGGGCGTCAGCCAGGGGTGCGACCAGGGTGTGCGCCGAGGCCACGGTGTTCTCGAAGGCCACCGTGTCGAGGTCGTCGTCGGGCAGCCGGAGGGCGTAGCCGGGCTGCTCGGTCACCAACAGGGTGCCGCCGCCGCGGGTGGTACGGTCCGGTTCGAGTGCGCGGCGGAGCCCGGCGACGTACCCCTGCAGGGTGCCGGAGACGCCCGGCGGCGGGCTGCCGTCCCAGACCAGGTCGGCGAGCGTGTCGACCGCGACGGCGCGACCACGGTGCAGCGCCAGGGCAGCGAGCAGTGCCCGCTGCTTCGGGCCGCCGAGGTTGACCGGACCCGACGGCTCGGACGCAACCGTCGTGCCCAGGACACCGATCCGCATGAGCGCAGGATAGGGCTGCTCAGCGCAGGGTGTCCGCAGATCCCAAACGCCATACCGCAAGTCCGTGAAGGCCGTGGGCTTCGGGCCCGACAAGACCGAGTGCGTGCGCACCACGGTCATCCACGCCGGACCGCTGCGGACCATCGGCGACGTCGAGTTCGCCACCGCAGGCTGGCTCGACTGGTACAACAACCGGCGCCTGCGCGGCAGCACCCTTGGGATGATGACCCCGATGGAGTTCGAGCACGCCCACTACGCGACTCTCAACCGAGAGCCGCACCCGAATAGGGGCGGCGGAGAACCTGAGGCGCCTCAGGCTAACGGCGGTCCGGGCGTGGTGTGGTCGTCGGGTGCGGTGATGGGCATGGCTTCCCATGCCTGGGTGAGGTCGTGGCGGGTCAGGGTGCGAGTGTCGCCTGCTCGGAGGTCTTTGAGGTGCAGTGCGTGCCAGAACTGGGGGTGCTGCTCGCAGGCGAGCACGGCCGATACATGTCCGCGCACTGGCGGGCGGCGGTGGTCGGCGCTGACCTGGAGGTAGCGACCTCCGGAGTCTTGGGCACGCCAGGCCATGATGGTCGGGTCGGTCAGGATCGTGGCCCAAGCGAGCAGCTCGGAGGGGTTGTCCACGGCAGCGGTGGCGTCGCCGCAGATGTCGAGCTCGCGGGCGATGCGTAGCAGGATGGCGATCTCGCGTGCCTCCTGGGAGGGGTACATCGGGTCTCCGTTCTACGTGGCGGTCCGTCCGGATGTGAACTGCTGCGGGGGAGCCGTGCCTACCCGTGGGATCCGATCACCGAGGGCGAGCCGCGAGCGTGCGCACAGCCGCACTGGCTTCGAGGATGCGCCGAGGACGTGCCGCCCACATGGCGTGCGACGGTGTCTCGCGGCGTGTGTTCCCCTCCTTGGCGTGCTCGCGGCCCGCCCCGAGGCGGACGGCCCGTACCCCCTGGTCTGGGTCATCCGCCGGTCCGGGACGCCGCTCAGCTGGCGAGCTCCTTGGGTCCGCTGCCTGCGGCTACCTCGATCTTGCGTGGCTGGGCCTGCTCGGAGACCGGGATTTTGATGGTCAGCACGCCGGCGTCGTACGAGGCGCTGAGCTGGTCCAGGTCGAGCATGTCGCCGAGAACCAGCTGGCGGTCGAAGGCTCCGTAGCGACGTTCGTCGATCAGGGCCTCCATTGCTCCGCTGGCCGGTGCCTGACGCTCGGCGTGCACGCTCAGCACGTTCTGTTCCACGGTCACGTCGATCCTGCCCGGGTCGATGCCGGGAAGGTCGAGGTGGACCACGAATGCGCCGTTCTCACGGTACGCGGCGAGGGGCATCACCGAGGGGCGGGTCCCGTTGCCCCACAGTGCTTCGCTCAGCCGGTCGAACTCTCGGAACGGGTCGGTACGCATCAACATCGCGACAACCTCCTCTCAGATCCAGAATCGCGATCTTTGAAGAACGAGACAGATAATCTGTACTCGTTAGTTGAGATTATGAGCGGCGTCTGGCACGATTTCAAGAGCCAGCTCGGAGAAGTTCCTTGGCCACCGAGGGAGGCAGGGATGCGGGATAGGAACCGGGCCGCGCGTGAGGCAAGAGCGATGCTGGGGGTATCCCCGGACGCGGACTCCGCGCAGATCGTGCGCGCCTACCGCCGTCGCGCTCGGGCCGTGCACCCGGACGTCAGCACGGAGCAGGACGCGGGAGCGCAGTTCTCGGCACTGTGGGCGGCCTACCAGTTGTTGCTGGAGACAGCGCACGAACCGGGACTGGCGCTGGCCGGCGACGACCAGGGGTCGATCGTCGACCAACATCACCGTCGGCGGGTGCCTGCCCCTGCCCCTGGCCCCCTCGGCGGCTGGCCGGCCGGGTGGGCGGGCCGAGGCGACGCCTGGCTGGTCGCCGGGCCAGCGCGAGTGGAACCGTCCGCGCGCGCCAGGAGGCAACCTGGTCAACCCGCCGGGCGCACGGTCGGACCGCGCCCCCGATCACGGCCCGCCCCAGACGACGGCACGAATCGCGTGGAGCCCGGCCATGGGTGAGGTCGGCCACCGCGACGCCGTGTACTCGATCTCGGTCACCTCCGAGCTGAGCGGCGTCGACCCCCAGATGCTGCGCGTCTACGAACAGCGCGGGCTGCTCAACCCGTTTCGGACCCGGGGCGGCACGCGCCGATACAGCCACGACGACCTGGACCGGATCTCCGCCATCACGACCCTCCTGAGCGAGGGCCTCAACCTCGCCGGCATCGCCCAGGTCCTGCTGCTGCGCGAGACGTCCAGTCGGCTGGCCGCCGAACTGGGCGAGCTCCAAGTCGCCAACGAACCCACCCACACCGAACTCCGCCGACTGCGACGGGAAAACCGAGCCCTCAGAACCAAGCTCGCCGGGCAAGGCAGGTCACCACAGGAGCCGCCCGACCAGCCCCGGACAGACCGCACCGCGCCCGACGACGAAAGGACGTGAGATGCCAGACCTGTACCTGAACACCCACCAACACCACCACGCCGTCCACGTCACCTTGGTCGGACCCCTGAACGCCCGGACCGCCCCCCGGCTCCGAGCTGAGCTGAACCCGCACTCCAGCACCCGGGTCCAACTCCACATGCGCGACTGCACCGGGATCGACCTCGACGGACTATTCGCGCTGTCACTGGCCCACACCGCAGCCGCCGAAGCGGGAGGGTCGCTGGACCTCGCAGACGTCCCACCCCTCATCGCGCACTACCTGCACGACCACCACGCCGACCACCTGCTCGAGCCGCCTTCGGCCGAACAGCCATAGGACCTGCAGAGGCTGCGCGCCCCACCTCCCACCACAGCCGCCAGCGCCGGCGTCCGCTGCAAGGAGTCTGCCTCCCTGCGCTCTCACCCAGGGGAGCAGTCGGGTTCCGGTATCGGGCTCAGACCACGTCCTGGAACTGGAGCTCACTCTCAATGGCGGTCAAGTCCGCACGCTGATCATCCGCGACGAGCACACCACTGAGTTCGCCTGTTTCATCGGTGACGAGCGACCCGCCGCCTGACAAGCCACAACCCGCCACGCCAGCCCAGCATCGTCAGCGTGAGGAAGATGCCAGCCACGACGAGGAAGGCAGGGTCGAGGCCGCGTCCGGAGACTGCGCGTAGGGCCATGCCGAGGACGTAGGTCACCACCAGGACGATGGCGCCATCGGGCCAGACCCGAGATGCCTGCCGACCCCGCAACGTCAGCCAGAGGTGCGCCAGTACGGCGGCGAACGCGTACGGCCACGCGATGACGAGTACGAGCCAGAGGGAGCCAGCTTCGTCGTGGGAGTTCTTGCCACCGAGTGCCAGCGCAAGGACGCACAGCAGGTCGGCCAGGACCGGCCAGAGCCAACGGGCGGTTGGTCGCGGTTCCGTCGCAGTCACCTGCTCAGGGTCTCAGGCGCCCGGCTAGCGTGACCGCATGCATCGGTTCGCCTGCGTCCTCCTCGTCGACTCGCGGGGGTGGCTGCTGCTGCAGGAGCGCGACGAGCACCCGGTGATCGATCCCGAGAAGTGGGGTCTGCCCGGTGGTCATGTCGAGGACGGCGAGGGCTACGAGCCGGCGGCCTACCGCGAGCTCGAGGAGGAGACCGGCATCCGCCTCGAGCCGGGCGAGCTGCGCCTGTGGCGAGAGCTGCAGGTGTTCCACGAGGCGTACGGCACGCTCGACACTACGCAGGTGTACGCCGCCCGCGTCGACCTGACCGACGCCGACATCGTGGTTGGTGAGGGTCGCCAGATCGTCTTCGTCGAGCCGGCCACGGCGCGCGCCCTGGACCTCACGACCTCGGCGACGACCGCCGTACCCGAGTTCCTGGACTCGCCGGACTACCGGGCGCTCCTCGACTGATGGCCGGTCTCGGCATCGGCCTGATCGGGCTCGAGCTGCCCGGCGCGCCGCTGCGCCGGCCGCTGCCCGCGTACCGGGTCCGAGCCCGCGGTGCTCGCCGTCGCGGCAGCGTCGGCCCTGGTGTTGGTGGCCCCCTCACTGCTCTGATGGGCGCGTGAACGCACCCAGGAGTGAGCTCAGCGTCATCGCGGTCCCCGGTCCCGGAGCAGAGGACGTCGTCGTCGGAGGGCCGGGTCCCGACGAGGGCGCGGTCTTCACCGGGACCGAGGACGGCAGCATCTTCCGGGTCAGCCACGACGGACAGCACCTCGACCGGATCGCGCACACCGGCGGCCGCCCCCTCGGCATCGAGATCGACCTCGACGGCCGACTGCTGGTGTGCGACGCACACCAGGGCGTGCTCCGGGTCGACCCGCGCTCTGGCGCGATCGAGGCGGTGGTCGACCGGATCGGTCGCGCTCCGATGATGTTCTGCAACAACGCGGCGATCGCCGGCGACGGGACCGTCTGGTTCAGCGACTCGTCGACGATGTACGGCATCGAGCAGTGGAAGGACGACTTCGTCCAGGACACCCGCACCGGCCGGCTCGCCCGCCTGGGCACGGATGGCTCCGTCGAAGTCGTGCTCGACGGCCTGGCGTTCGCCAACGGGGTCGCGCTGAGCTCTGACGAGTCGTACGTCGCCGTGGCGGAGACCGGCGCCCGCACGGTCGTCCGGTGGTGGCTGCAGGGCCCGCGGGCCGGCACCCGCGACTTCCTGGTGTCCGACCTGCCCGGGTACCCCGACAACATCGCCCGGGGGAGCGACGGGCTGATCTGGGTGTCGATCGCCAGCCCTACAGACCCCGTCGTGGAGCGCCTGCAGAGGGCGCCACTGGCGCTGCGGAAGCTGGTCACCAAGATCCCCGAACGCCTCCAGCCCGCGCCCAAGCACACCGTCCGGGTCCAGGCGTACGACGATGCCGGCACGCTGGTGCACGACGTCGACGTGGAGACCTCGGCGTACCACATGGTCACCGGCGTGCGGGAGCACGAGGGCCGGGTCTGGCTCGGCAGTCTCCACGAGCCGGCGGTGGCGTACGTCGACCTGTGACCTCGAAACCACCGGTACGAGGTGTCGCGCTCCCAGAGGCGTGTGTCCAACATGTGAACCCGTAGACTCGGCGGCTATGGGCATTCTCGAATCGATCACGTCACCGCGCGACCTGCGCGGCCTGTCCGACGCCCAGCTGGACCAGCTCGGCAGTGAGATCCGAGACGTGATGGTGGAGACCTGCAGCCGCAACAGCGGCCATCTCGGGCCCAACCTCGGCGTCGTCGAGCTGACGATGGCGATCCACCGGGTCTTCGACTCCCCGCGGGACCGGGTCGTCTTCGACACCGGCCACCAGTCCTACGTCCACAAGCTCCTGACGGGCCGATTCGACCAGTTCTCGACCCTGCGCAAGGAGGGTGGCCTGTCCGGCTATCCCAGCCAGGAGGAGTCCGCCCACGACATCGTCGAGAACTCGCACGCCTCCACCGCCCTCAGCTACGCCGACGGCCTCGCGAAGGCCTTCACCATCCGCGGCGAGGACCGCCACGTCGTCGCCGTGATCGGTGACGGCGCGCTCACCGGAGGCATGGCCTGGGAGGCGCTCAACAACATCGCGATCGCCAGCAAGAGCAAGCTCGTGATCGTCGTCAACGACAACGGCCGCTCCTACACGCCCACGATCGGTGGCCTCGCCACCGCGCTCACCGGGCTGCGCACCAACCCGCGCTACGAGTCCGTGCTCGACATGGTCAAGCGCCGGCTCAACGCGGTCCCCGGCGTCGGCCCCGCGGCGTACGACGCCCTCCACGCGATGAAGAAGGGCGTCAAGGACGCGCTCGCTCCGCAGGGACTCTTCGAGGACCTGGGCCTCAAGTACGTCGGTCCCGTCGACGGTCACGACCGCGCCGCGATGGAGCAGATGCTCGCGCAGGCCAAGAAGTTCAACGGCCCGGTGATCGTGCACGCGCTGACCCGCAAGGGCTTCGGGTACGACGCCGCCGAGCGGCACGAGGCCGACCAGTTCCACTCGCCCGGTCCGTTCGACGTCGAGACCGGCGTCGAGCACCCCAAGGGCGAGATCTGGACCGACGTCTTCGCCGACGAGATCGTGCGGGTCGGCCAGCGGCGCAAGGACATCGTCGGCATCACCGCCGCGATGATGCACCCGGTCGGGCTCGACAAGTTCCAGGCCAGGTTCCCGGAGCGCACCTTCGACGTCGGCATCGCCGAGCAGCACGCCGCGACCTCCGCGGCCGGCTTGGCGATGGGTGGCCTGCACCCGGTCTTCGCGGTCTACGCGACCTTCCTCAACCGGGCCTTCGACCAGGTCCTGATGGACGTCGCGCTGCACCAGTGCGGGGTCACCTTCGTGCTCGACCGCTCCGGGGTGACCGGTGACGACGGCGCCAGCCACAACGGCATGTGGGACATGTCGATCCTCCAGGTCGTCCCCGGCCTGCGGCTCGCCGCGCCCCGCGACGCGACCCGCCTGCGCGAGCTGCTCAACGAGGCGGTCGAGGTCGAGGACGCACCCACCGTCGTGCGCTACCCGAAGGGCCCCCCGCCCGCTGACATCGAGGCCGTCGGCAAGGCCGGTGGCTGCGACGTGCTGGTGCGCACCGGCACCAAGGACGTCCTGGTGGTCGCCGTCGGCTCGATGGCGACCGTCGCGGTCGGCGTCGCCGAGCGGCTACTCGCCCAGGGCATCGGCGTCACGGTCGTCGACCCCCGCTGGGTCAAGCCGGTCGACCCCGCGATCATCGATCTCGCGCGCGAGCACCGGCTGGTGGTCAGCATCGAGGACAACGGCGAGACGGGTGGCTGCGGAGCAGTGCTGCTGCAGACGCTCAACGCGGCCGGCGTGCACACCCCGTTCCGCCTGCACGGCATCCCGCAGGACTTCCTGACCCACGCCAAGCGCGGCGTCATCCTCGAGCGGATCGGCCTCACCCCCCAGGCGATCGCCCTGGGCATCGTGGAAGACATGACCTCGCTGTCCGACGGTCGTTCTGCCCTCGATGTCGAGCACACGCCGTAGCCCACGGACCCTGGGGGTCCTGCTGGCGCTCTGCCTGACGGGCCCCGCACTGGTCGCCTGCACCGGCGACGACGACCCGGGCCGGAGCTCGGTCGACGCGCCGCCGGACATCTCCGGCGCGATCCGCGACGCCCTCGACGCCCGCGCCGCCGCCGTACGTCGGGCCGACCCGGCGGCGTTCACCCGCTCCCTGGGCGGCCGCAGGGCGTTCCGCGACCAACAGCAGACCTGGTACTCCAACCTGGCCCAGCTGCCGCTGGCGCACTTCCGCTACCGGTTCGACCCGCGCAGCCTGGTCCGGGACGGCGACGGCTACTGGGTGACGGTCGACGAGGTGATGCAGCTCGACGGGTACGACGCCGCGCCCGTCGTCAGCCCCGACCGGTTCCGCTTCGTGCCCAGGGACGGGTCCGGCCGGATGCGGCTCACGTCGGTGACCGACGCCGACTGGGAGAGCGCTCACCGGGTGCAGGCGCAGCCCTGGGACCTCGGTGCGGTCGAGGTCAGGCTCGGGTCCGGGGTGCTCGGGGTGTTCGATGCCGACTCGGTGGCGACGGCGGGTGATCTGCTGACCTCGGTCGAGGCGGGCATCAGCGACGTGTCGGCCTGGGTGCCCTACGACTGGTCGCGCACGGTGGTCGTCTACGCGCTCACGGAGCCCACCTTCCTGGACAGCCTCGAGGACGTGCCCGGCGACGACCCCGGCGACCTCGACGCCGTCTCCTTCCCGGCGGGGGAGGGCACCCGCTTCGTGCTCAACCCGCGAGTGGTCGGCGACGCGGGACCGGGCCGCGATCGGCTGGTGCGCCACGAGCTCACCCATGTCGCCGTGGGCAGCCACGACGACCAGGCGCCGGTGTGGCTGTCCGAAGGGCTCGCGGAGTGGGTGTCGGTCCGGCCGCTGCCGCCCGAGGAGCGACGCCTCCCCGATGCCGCCCTGGCCGCCGCCGAGGCGGGTGCGGCCGACCTGCCCGACGACGCGTCGTTCAACGACGAGGACTCCCAGGCGCACTACGGGCTGGCGTGGTGGGCGGTCGAGTACGTCGCCGACTCGTACGGCGACGAGGCGCCCTGGCTGCTGCTCGACGCGCTGGGCGCTCCGGGAGCCAATCCCGACGAGGTGCTGCGCGACCAGTTCGGCACCAGCACCCGCGACCTCGCCGAGCAGGCCGACCGGATGATCCTGGCGACGTACGTCGAGCCGACCGAGACCCCGACGGACGAGCCGACCGACACCCCGACCGACACCCCGACCGACGCAGGTCTCTGACCGGCGCCGACGCAGGAAGGGGCCCCCGAGGGGGCCCCTTCCGTCATTCAGTTCGTGCGTGCCGCGGCTACCTCTTCCTCACCAGCACCACGGTGGTGTTGGTCGAGGTCGTGGCCCCGGAGTCGCTGACGAACCTGATCGCGACCCGGACCGCCAGGTGCCTCTTCTTGCGCAGCTTCTTCAGCTGACCCGGCTTGGCCTTGACCAGCACGCTCACTGTCGTCGCCCGGGAGACGGACTTGGTGGCCGTGCGGATCTTGGCGCCGTTCGCGGTGAGGTGACCACCGTCGCTGACCTTGACCCGCAGGGTCGCCGTGCCCTTCTTGGCGTGCTTGGTCACCGCGCCGAGCTTCAACGTGAGGCTCGTCGGCGTCGTCACCGGCGGCTCCACGGGCGGCGTCGTCGGCGTGGCGGTCACCTTCACCGTCAGCGCCTCCGAGGTCGTCGTCTGGCCGGACGAGTCCGTGACGACGGCCTGGAAGCTCACCGTCTTGCCGTCGTACGCCGAGCTCGGCGTCCAGCCGAACTGGTACGGCGCCTGGGTGGCGACGTCCACGGGCGAGCCGTCGACGAGCAGGGTCGCCGACTTCACCGCGAAGTCGTCGGACCCCCGCACCAGCGGGTAGACCGTCCGACCCACGCCGATCTCGGTCCCGGTCCCGGGGTCGATCAGGGCGGCGGTCGGGACGTCGTCGGCGACGACGCCCACCGTGGTGGGCACGCCGGCGACCGGCGTCGACGAGCGTGACGGCAGCGTGATCGATGCTGCGCCGTTGCTGTCGTTGCCGGAGATCGCCTCCACCCCGGTGCTCGGGTCGGCAGGACCGTTCGCGACCGGAGCGGCGGTGCCCACGTGGCTACCGGTGACCACGAGCGGTGCTCCCACCCGGACCGCGGTGTTGTCGGCGTTCGCGTTGTAGGCCGCGAACCCGTTGCCCGTGATGTTGCTGCCCGACACCGTGAGAGCACCCGAGGTCTCGGTGCCGGCGTCGGTCAGCAGGATGCCGTAGGACTTGGCCGGGTCGGTCTTGAAGTAGTTGCCGGTGATCCGGCTGTCCTTCACGAACCCGTCCACACCGCTCGTGTACTTCACCCCGGTCTGGGGGACCAGCGTGTTCGGCTTGCCCTTGACGACGGTGTCGACGACGTAGCCGTGCTGCTTGATGCCGGTGCGCACGGTGTTGTCCGCCGCCCCGTCCTTGCCGCGAGCACCGTCGAAGAGGATGCCGCCGGACTGGTAGCCGGTGACGACGCTGTTCGCGACCGTCACCTCGCTCTCGACCGTGCCGGCTCCCTGGCCGCGGATGATGCCGGTCTTCACGATGCCCCAGCCGTGCGGGTTCTCCGCCAGCTCGCCGGCGCTCGCGGCGACCTTCATCGGACCGACGACGCTCTCGGACACCCGACCCGCAGCACCGAAGAAGGCGATGCCCGCCTCGGCGTACGTGTCGCCGGCCGTCACGGTGACGCCGGAGATGTCCAGGAACATCTCGTTCGTGTCGGTCGAGCCCAGCGACTGCCGCGACACGGTGATCACGTTGCCGCCGCCGTCACGCAGGTACGGCGTCGAGCCGGCCAGCGTGTCGAGGGACTGGTCCGGCTCGATGGTGACCTGGTCCGCGCCCGCACCCTTGATCTTCAGGGGCTTGGTGATGGTCAGGCCGTTGGTCGCGCCGGCCGCCACCGGGTTGGAGTCGTGGTAGACCGGCGTGGACGACTCCTGGTACGTGCCCGCGCACACCACGATCGTGTCCCAGGGAGCGGCGAAGTCGACCGCCTTCTGGATCGAGGTGAAGCTGGCGTTGGGACACTGCTGCTTGTCGTCGTCGACGACCCAGGCGGTGTCGCTGTACTCGTTGCCGACCTGGTCGTTCAGCTTCAGGTTGCCCGCGCTGTTGTCGTACGACGCCAGGAAGTCGGCCGGGTCGGGTCCGGTCGCCGGGGCGCCGCTGCCGGCACCGGTGGCGATGTTGCCGTCGGAGAGCACGGCGGCGTCGGACGACGTCGACTCCTGGAAACGGAGGTCGGCCAGCTGGATCGAGCCGGACGCCGGGGTGCCCGCCTCGCCGAAGCGCAGCTCGACCGCGTCGACCGACTTCACATCGACCCCCTGCTTCGCGAACTCGCTGAGCGGCACCCGGATCTGCTCCAGCACGATGTGCGTGTTGGCGGTGTTGGTGCCGGTGGACATGTGCAGGGCGTTGCCCCAACGCGGGTCACCCGCGTGGACCGTGGCCTCGTGGCCGGCGTTGTCACGCACGGCGATGAGGAAGTCCTGCGTCGTCGAGGTCGGGTCGTACGACGTGGGCTTCTCGTTCGTCCAGCACGGCAGGGCCACGGTGCAGTCGTCCGTGAGGTCCGGGTCGGTGGGAGGGGTGGTGAGCACTGGCAACCTGGTGTTGTCGCCGCGGTTGTCGGCGCCCGGGTTGCGGTCGTCGAAGAAGTTGACGTCCGCGTCAACCGCGAGCGCCTTCAGACCGCTCAGGTCCTGGTCCGCTGCGGGGATCTGGGCGGTCAGCTTGGCCTTCTTGTCGAACTCCCACGCGAGCGCCAGCTGGCGGCCGTAGGAGTGGTTGATCGGCGAGTTCTCACGGGTGCCGTTCTGGCCGCCGAGCTCGGCCTTGCCCGGCAACGGGCAGGCCTTGGCGCCCGTCGGCTGGGTGCCCTTGCCGAGCTGGGACGGCACGAAGTCGTCCGGCTCGGGGTTGCACCAGTCGTAGCCGCCCGCGGTCTTCTTGGGCAGCTCGACGCCCCCGCTCTCGCGGTACGGGTAGGCGAAGCCGCTGCCGCTGAGGGCACCACCGAGGGCGTTCAGCGAGAGCGGGTTCTCGATCTCGGGACGGATGACGTCGACCCGCTGCTCCGGCGGTGCGAAGTAGGTGGTGGTCGAGTACTCGGCACAGGGGACTTGGGTCTCGGGGACGCTCGTCGGGCAGGCCGAATCCGGGACCTGTCGGTGCAAGGCGGTGTCGGACAGCTCGCCGGTCATGTAGGGCTCGAACGCGCCCTCGCCGCCGACGTACCGACGGAAGAACGCGGACATGGTCGCGAGGCCGAGCTTCTCCTGGTCGCCCATCCGCGCCGGGTCACCGGAGATCTTGGTGTTCACGGCCGGGTCATAGGTCGCGGAGTTGTCGATCTTGTAGTTCTTCGAATCGTCGGTGTAGCTGGCCGCGCCGCTCAGCCGCAGGTTGTTCAGGTGCACGTTGTTGGTGGCGAACGGGGCTGAGTTGCCGCACGCCGCATCGTTGTTGCCTTGCCCGTCGGCACCGCCGTCGGCGTACCAGACCGTGTTGTACCAGTTGTGGATCGAGCCCAGGTGCGAGACCTGGATGCGCGGGAACGGGTCGTCGCCGTTGATGTACTGGCTGCGCTCGAAGAAGCGGGCGCCCTGCAGGTTCGAGACGTCGCCGTCACAGAACGGGAGGATCGTCATGTACGGCACGCCGTATGGCGCCTTGCGCTCGTAGTCCACCGGCGCCAGCGAGATGACGCCGCGCAGGGGGTAGCGGGGACCGTCGGTGCGGATCCGGTTGTAGTCGATGAAGCTGGTGACCGCGTCACCGCCGCGCGAGTGGCCCATCAGGCCGATGCGCGTCATGTCGAGCTTGCCCACGAGCGTGGTGCCGATGGTGGTGTGCGCGTCATTCGCGAGACCGCCGGGTGCGTTGGCCGCGGTCAGCGCGTCGAGGGCAGCGGCGATCAGCTTGCGCCGCTGGTGCATGCCCTTGCCCTTGGCGTTGTCCTGACGCATCATCAGCTGGTCCTGCGACAGGGAGAAGACCGTGTACCCCCAGCTCGCCAGGTTCTCGCCGAGGTACGCGTAGCCGGCCTCGTTGCGCTTGAACTGCGCGCAGCTGGCGGTCGCCGAGTCCTGGCCGGCGTCACACGAGCCGTGGTTGCCGTGCACGAGCATAATGACCGGCGAGGGCTCGGCTCGGCTGCTCGGGTAGTAGAGGGCGCCGCGGATCTCGAGTGACTCGGCCGCCGCCGGCCCGCCCGCCGTCGAGGCGCCGCCGGAGGAGTTCGGCTCCTGGAGCGCCGCGACGCCGAGCTTGGTCTCTTGGACGGTCGCCACGGTGTCCGTGCCGCGTGTCATCGGGTCGGGCAGCGGGGTGGCCGCCGGCGCTGCCGCGTGGGCAGGTGCGACGGCGAGGGGGGCGGTGGCCGGCACGAGAAGTGCCGCTACCAGCGGTAGCAGCGCCAGCGAGCGCCAGCGCATCGAACGGGGTCGCTTCACGGAAGGTCCTGTCTCTTCGTGGGAGCGCGCTCGTAGAAGGGCCACGACGTGTCCCGAGACGTCGGACCCGAGCGGCTCGCTCACGCTAGGGACGGTCAATTGCCGCGATGTTGCGGCGGCATTGCGACGGAGAGCGTCGTGAATTGGCTGTGTTTCGCGGGCACACCCAGCCCGCGAGACCGGCGTTGTTTGGGACCGTCGGTCGGAGGACAGTGTGGGTTCATGAACGTCCTGCGGACCAAGTCGATCGAGCAGTCCCTCGAGGACACCGACGACCCGGAGTACCAGCTCAAGAAGCAGCTCACCGCGCTCGACCTCACCGTGTTCGGCATCGGCGTGGTCATCGGCGCCGGCATCTTCACGCTGACCGGGCGAGTGGCCAGGGACTACGCCGGACCCGGCGTCGTCTTCTCCTTCGCCCTCGCGGCTATCTGCTGTGGGCTCGCGGCGCTCTGCTACGCCGAGTTCGCCTCGACGGTGCCGGTGGCCGGCTCGGCGTACACGTTCTCCTACGCCACCCTCGGGGAGCTGGTCGCCTGGATCATCGGGTGGGACCTGATCCTCGAGCTGATGCTCGGCGCGTCGGTGGTCGCCCAGGGCTGGAGCACCTACCTGGTGACCTTCCTCGACGAGATCGGCATCACCTGGCCGGCCTCGATCGGGCCCACCTCGTCACCGGACTTCCAGTGGGACCACGTCAACGTCGCGGCGGTGCTGCTCGTCGCGATGCTGACGATGCTGATCGCGATCGGCATCAAGGAGTCGCTGCGGGTCAACCTGTTCCTGGTGGCGCTCAAACTCTTCATCGTGCTGTTCGTGATCATCGCCGGTCTCTTCTACGTCTCGGGCGCCAACTACGACCCGTTCATCCCGCCGGCCGCCGACCCGATCCACGCCAGCGGTCTCACCCAGCCGCTGATCCAGTGGATGTTCGGGCTCGAACCCCAGACGTTCGGCGTCCTCGGCATCATCTCGGCGGCCTCGGTGGTGTTCTTCGCCTACATCGGCTTCGACGTGGTCGCGACCACCGCCGAGGAGGCGCGCAACCCGCAGAAGGACCTGCCGAAGGGCATCCTCGGCTCGCTTGCCATCTGCACGCTGCTCTACATGGCGGTCGCGCTGGTGATCACGGGGATGGTCCCGTACGACAAGATCGACCCCGACGCAGCGCTCGCGACGGCCTTCACCTCCGTCGGCAAGGACGGCTTCGCGACGATGATCGCGGCCGGTGCCGTCGCCGGTCTCACGACCGTGGTGATGACGCTTCTGATCGGTGCGGTCCGGGTGCTCTTCGCGATGAGTCGCGACGGGCTGCTGCCGAAGGCACTCGCCCACACCAACCCGAAGACCGGTACGCCGGTCCGGATCACGATCACGATCGGCGTCCTGGTCGCCGTGATCGCGGGCTACACGCCGATCGGCAAGCTCGAGGAGATGGTCAACATCGGGACGCTGACCGCGTTCCTGCTGGTGTCCCTCGCGATCCCGGTGCTGCGGCGTACCCGCCCCGACCTGGACCGGCCGTTCCGGGTGCCGCTCAGCCCGGTGGTGCCGATCCTGGCCGCGTTGATCTGCTTCTACCTGATGCTCAACCTCAGCATCGAGACGTGGCTGCGGTTCCTGGTCTGGATGGTCCTCGGCTTCGCGATCTACTTCGCCTACGGCCACCGGCACAGCCGGGTGAGGACCGAGACCAAGGAAGGTGCTGACGCCTGATCGGCGGCTTCTCACGACTCCTTGCGCGCCACGATCTGCCCGAGCACGCCGTACCCGACGCACAGGTGCACGAAGGAGACGACGCCGGCGACGCTGCTGCCGAAGATGCCGAACGTCGGGACCACGATCGGGCCCCAGCTCTCGGCGATCAGCGGCCAGAAGCGGGCCTTGCCGTGCCAGCGGCCGGCGATCGCGATCCGGATGCCGATGAAGAACATGCCGAGCATCGACAGCGGCCAGAAGGCGTCGAGCATCGCCCAACCGGGCTGGTCGAGGTTGCTGACGCCGATGCCGTCGGCGACCGTCGAGCCGATGGCGAAGAACAGCAGGACGGCCTCGAACCGGATGAAGAAGCGCGCCAGGCGGCCGTCGCCGAGCGCCTTGGTCGCGTAGAGCACGGTCAACAGGCCGAGCAGGCCGAGCTGGAAGACCCCCGAGGTCAACGACGACATCGCCTCCTCGAAGGGTCCGGACGGGTTGGTCCCGAGCACCAGGCTGTCGATGCCCCAGGCGACGGCGCCGAAGGTGATCAGCATGCCGCGTTTGTAGAAGGGACGGGTCGGGGTGGTGCGGTCGGCGGGGGTACGACGGGGGACGTCGGACCGGGCCGGGGCGGGGGTGTGCTGCACAGACATGGCGGTTGCTCCTCGTGGGTGCTGGTGGTTGGTGCCTTCGATGAGAGGACTCTCCGGCGCCCCGTGACCCGGGCAGCAGGGAGCGGCGTCCCGAGTCCGGTCCTCGGGTGATGTCCCGTGGGCGCGGGACACCGAACCCGGGACGACGGGACGCCCTCCGTTCGATACTTCTCGGGTGAGTGGTCCCGGTCGCGCGCCCGCCGTCGTCGTCTCGGCGCTCGCGGTGCTGATGATCGGCGCCTGTCTGTGGCTCGACCTGCTGAACGAGCCCATCGACCGCGACCGCGCGACGATGGGCTGGGGCACGATCTCGGCGCTGGTCGGGGCGATCGCGGTGGCGACAGCGGTCCCGGTCCTGTGGCGCTATCCGCGCCACCTCGTGGCCTGGGTGATCGCGTTGACCGGCCTGCTGTGGGCGTTCGACGGGCTCTGTGAGTCGTGGTCGGCGTACGGCATGGCCCAGTCGCCCTATCCGCCACTGACCGGCTTCGCCGTGTGGGTCGTCGCCCAGCTCGGCGCCTTCCTGCTGGTGGGGCTGCCGCTGGTGCTCGTGCTCTATCCGACGGGCCGGCTGATGAGCGGACGGTGGCGAGTCGTCAGCATCGTGGTGATCGCGATGGCGTGCACGCTGCCGCTGCTGCTGCTCTTCGCCCCGACGTCGGCGCTCAACGCCGAGGAGTTCCAACTGCCGCTCGACACCGGGATGCCGGAGCTCCCGATCCCGGGCGACGTCTTCATCGGGCTGCTGACAGTGGGCCGGTTCTTGACGCTGCTCTCGCTGCCGCTGGCCGTGGTCGTGCTGTTCGCCCGCCAGCGTGGCGCGAGCGGCCGGGAGCGGATGCAGCTGCGCTGGTTGCTCTGGGCGGCCGTGATGTGCGTGGTGGTCTCAGGGGTCGCGATCGTGCTGCAGAACGGCTGGGTCGTCACGATCGCCCTGATGTTGGCGCTCGGCCTGACCGGAGCGTCGATTGCCATCGGCATCCTCGACCCGGAGGTCCGCGACGTCGACGCGCTGATGGGCGGCACCGTGGTCTGGGCTTCGGTCGCCGGCACCGTCATCGCGCTCGACCTGGTGCTCGTTGCGGCGCTGGACCGGCTGCTGGGGGACCGGCTCGACGAGCGCGACGCGACGCTGCTGCTGCTGCTGATCGCGGTCACGATCTATGCACCCGTGCGGTCGCGGCTCACCACCGTCGTCCACCGTCTGCTGGTGGGCCGCCGCGGCGACCGCTACTCCGTCGTCACCGACCTGGCCGCTCGGCTCGAAGAGTCCGGCGACGTCCGCACCCAGCTGCCGGCGCTGGCGGTGGCCGTGGCGACGGCGTTCAAGCTCGACTACGTCCGCGTCGAGGTCTTCGGCCACGGCGGCGGCACCATCGCCGCGACCCACGGTCGGCAGCCGCGCGACGTCCGCGAGGTGCCCATCCGATACGGCGAGGAGGAGGTCGGCCGGCTCGAGCTGCCCGCCCGCGGGGTGCGGTCGATGCTGTCGAAGCGCGACCAGGCCCTGCTCGTCGACATCGTGCGCCAGGCCGCGATGGCGGTGCGCAGCGCCCGGCTCGCCGACGACCTCCAGCAGTCTCGCGAGCAGCTGGTGCTGGCGCGCGAGGACGACCGGCGCCGGATCCGGCGTGACCTGCACGACGGGCTCGGTCCCGTGCTCGGGGGCGTCGCGATGCGCCTCGACGCGGCCGGCAATGCGCTCGACCGCGACCCGGAGACCACGCGCCGCCTGGTCGCGCAGTCGCGCCAGGACATCACCGACGCGCTGGCCGACGTACGCCGCCTCGTGCACGGCCTGCGGCCGCCGGCCCTCGACGACCTCGGCCTGCTCGCGGCCCTCGACCAGCAGGCGGAGCGGATGAGGAGCGCCGACCTGGCGGTCACGGTGGCCGCCGAGGACGTGCCCCTGCTCTCGGCCGCTGTCGAGGTCGCGGCGTACCGGATCGCGTCCGAGGCGCTGACCAACACCGCGCGCCACGCCCGTGCCCGCCACGCCGCCGTACGCCTCACCAGCAGCGCGGGGTCGCTGCTGGTCGAGGTCGGGGACGACGGTGCCGGCATCGACCCCGAGGTCGTCGCCGGTGTCGGGCTACGGTCGATCCGGGAGCGGGCCGAGGAGCTCGGCGGCCGGACCGAGATCGTCTGCCCGCCCACCGGAGGCACCCGGGTCCGCGCCTGGCTGCCGCTCACCATCGATCCCGAGGAGCACCGATGAGCGACGACCCGGTCCGCGTGCTGATCGCCGACGACCACCCGGTCTTCCGCGACGGACTCGCGTCCCTGCTCGGCACCCAGCCCGACGTCACCGTCGTCGCCACGGCCGCCGACGGCGCCGAGGCCGTGGCGCTCGCCGCCGAGCACTGCCCCGACGTCGTCGTCATGGACCTGCAGATGCCGGAGCTGAACGGCATCGACGCCACTCGCCGCCTCGCCGAGACCCAGCCCGACGTACGCGTCCTGGTCTTCACGATGGGGGAGGAGGACGGCACCGTCCTGGCCGCGATGCGGGCCGGCGCCCGCGGCTACCTGGTCAAGGGCGCCAGCCAGGACGAGGTCGCCCGCGCCATCTCGACCGTGCACGCCGGCGGCCTGGTCTTCGGCGCCTCCCTCGCCTTGCGGATCGCCGACCTGCTGTCCGGTACATCGACCCCGGACCGCTCGGCCTTCCCCCAGCTCACCGAGCGCGAGCTCGAGATCCTCGACCTGATCGCGGCGGGCAGGAACAACGCCCAGATCGCCTCGGCGCTCTACCTCGCCCCCAAGACCGTCCGCAACAACGTCTCCAACATCCTCGCCAAGCTCCAGGCCACCGACCGCGCCGAGGCGATCATCCGCGCCCGCGACGCCGGGCTGGGTGGGGGATAGGGGACAGATCACACGTCCACCGCTCGCGCGCTTGCAAGGTTCGACGCCGGGCGGGGCTAGCATCTGCGCTCCGCACCGAGAGGACCTGCACATGGCTACCGACTACGACGCATCGCGCAAGACCGAGGACGAGCAGAAGGAAGAGAGCCTGGAGGCCCGTCGTCTCACCTCGGGCGACCAGGACAAGACGTCGGGGAAGGTGGACGAGGACGAAGCCGAGATCGCCGACACCTACGAGCTGCCCGGCGCGGACCTGTCCCACGAGACCCTCTCCATCGAGGTCACGCCGAAGCAGGCCGACGAGTTCACCTGCACCGGCTGCTTCCTGGTGCAGCACGAGTCCCGACGATCGGCCCCGGGCGTCGACCTCTGCAACGACTGCGCCTGAGATCGGTCGTCGTCGGGCAGCGTCTTGACCTCGCGGTCGCCGATCGTCGGTCGACCCTGGTTGCAGTAGACCTCGACCTCGATGGAGCGGGCGCCACTGGCGAAGACCGCGTCGACGTCGTCGTCGGGCCCCTCCTCGTAGCTGACGACGCGCCAGCCGGTTGCCGGCACGGCCTCCAGCCCGTAGGCGACGACACCGCGACACTCCACCTGGAAGGTCCCGAACTCGTCCTCGACCGTCCGGCCGACCGGGGTCGCCTCCGGGTCCGGGACGCGGGCGTCCTCGGTCCGGTCGACGTCGGGGACGACGTTGCCGAGCGGTCCGCGGTCGCGGACGCTGGCGCCGACCGACGACACCGCCACCACCCCGACAGTCACCGCGATGCCCGCGGCGACGAGCCAGGCGACGACGTAGCCCGCGAGCCGACGGTGTCGGTGGCGGCGCTCGGCCAGCTCGTCGGTCACCCACCGATGATGCCCCGCCGTACGCCGGGTTTCGCTAGGGGACGGTTAAGGCGCGGCTAAGGACGTCGGCCGCACCTGGGGGCGACGGCTAGGTTCAAGACGTGGCCCAGGTGCTGATCATCGAGGACGACCCGCGCATCAGGCCGCTGCTGATGCGGTCGCTCGACGAGCGCGGGCACGCGGTGACGTCGGCGGCGACCGGCATGCAGGGGCTGGCGATGGCCGTCGACAACCGGCCCGACCTGGTGATCCTGGACCTCGGGCTTCCCGACGTGGACGGGACGCAGGTCCTGCAGATGCTGCGTGCGGTCAGCGACGTCCCGGTCATCGTCGCGAGCGCCCGCGACGATGACCCGTCCCTGGTCGGATGCCTCGACGCGGGAGCGGACGACTACGTCGTCAAGCCGTTCACGACCGACCAGCTGGAGGCACGCATCCGTGCCGTCATGCGCCGCGTCGGCGGGGGTACGGCGACCCGACGCCCGGTCGTGGTCGGCGGCCTCGAGATCGACGCTGCCGCGCGCCGGGCGACGGTCGACGGGGAGGTGCTCGACCTGAGCCCACGTGAGTTCGACCTGCTCCGCCACCTCGCCGAGCGCCCGGGCGAGGTCGTCACCAAGCGCGAGCTGCTCACCCAGGTCTGGAACCAGCCCTGGGGCGGCTCGGACAAGACCGTCGACGTCCACCTGTCGTGGCTGCGCCGCAAGCTCGGTGAGTCGGCGGCCGAGCCGCGCTACCTCCACACGGTGCGCGGTGTCGGGGTCCGGCTCTCCGCGCCGGGCACGGAGTGACCCGGTGCGCCGCAGCCTGATCCTCACCGTCGCGGCGGCGGTGACCATGGTGCTGCTCGCGATGCTCGTGCCGATGGCCGTGCTGCTGCGCAGCTACGCGTTGGAGGACCGGCTGTCCCGCGCGGCGCTCGAGGTGCAGGCCACCGAGACCGTCGTATCAGGCCAGGACAAGGGGGCGGTGACGACGTACCTCGACCAGGTCAACCAGGGGGACGACGTCACGACGACCGTCCTCTACCCGCCCTCCGAGCAGCACCCCGAAGGCGAGGGGATCGGCCCGAGCCCGGGTGAGGACGCCGATGTCGTCGAGGCCCGGCTGACGGGCCAGGCGAGCGTGCGCGACGTGGACGGTGGCTCCGAGATCCTGGTCCCGGTCTCGCTCGGCGGTAGCAGCGACACTCCCGGCAACACCCCGGTGATCCGGGTCGAGGTGCGCCCGCCTGGGCTGGAGTCCGACATCGTCCGCAGCTGGCTGGTGCTGTTGCTGCTCGGCGTCGCCCTGCTTGCCGGCGCACTCGTGCTCGCCGACCGGCTGGGGCGGTCGTTCGTGCTGCCGATCCGCCGGCTCGCGGCGTACGCGACGACGTTGGGGGAGCGCCGTCGACCCGAGCCGGTCCCGGCCTCCGGCCCGCCGGAGGTGCGCGAGCTGACCGCGGCGATGAACCGGCTCGTCGGCCGCATCGAGGCCCTCCTCGAGCGAGAGCGGGCCGGCATCGCCGACGTCTCCCACCGGCTGCGGACCCCGATGACGGCGCTCCGGCTCCGCATCGACGCGTTGACCGACCCCGACGACCGGGTCCGCCTCGGTGCGGACCTCGACGAGCTCCAGGCCACCGTCGACCACGTGGTGCGCGAAGCCCGTCGCTCGGAGCGCGAAGGCGTGGTGCCCGAGGCGGACGCGGTGGCCGTGGTGGCCGAGCGTGCCCGGTTCTGGGAGCCGCTGGCCGAGGACCAGGGGCGAGCGTTCGAGGTGCGCGTCGAGCCGACCCGACCGGTGTTGGTGCGGGCCTCGGCGGAGGACCTGAGGGCGGTGGTGGACGTGCTGCTCGACAACGTCTTCTCCCACACACCGGACGACGCTGCGGTGCTGGTCGTGCTGGCCCCGCGCGAAGGCGGCGGCCTGCGGCTGAGCATCGACGACGGCGGGCCGGGGTTCCCGGAGGGCATCGACGTCGCGGACCGGGGCGAGTCCGGGGCGGACTCGACGGGGCTCGGCCTGTCCATCGTCGACAAGACCGCCGCCGAGTCCGGTGGTGCTCTGTCCTGGGGAGGTTCGCCGTACGGCGGGGCGCGGGTCGTCGTCGACCTCGGCCCCGCCGTACGTTGAGGTCAGCTCGCGAAGCGGAGGGTGCGAGTCACCTTCGTCGAGGTGCCGACGCGCTTGATGGTGACCTTGAAGGTGTCGCCTTCAGCGGTGTTCGCGCTGCGGATCTCGCGGAAGTCGACCTCGTAGCGGCCGTCGTCACGCACCGCGCGAGCCGTGCTGGTGCCGACCCGCTTGCCGTCGTGACGGACGACCATCCGCCACGTCGAGTTGGCGGGCACTCCGTCGAGGTCGGCGTCGACCTCGAAGCGGCGCTCCTTCTCGATCCCGATCTCGTACGCCGCGCCGGCGACCTGGCCGCGGGCGTGACGTTCGGGACCGTCGGCCTGGGCCGGGCCGGCGACGAGTGCGGCGCCGGTGCCGGCGACCAGGGCGGTGGCGGTGGTCAGGGCGATCAGCTGCTTCTTCATGGTGTTGCTCCTTGGGGTGTGGATGTGGGTCAGCGGTCGAGCGATGCCGTGCAGGGTTCGCCGGACTCCGGGGTCGCGGTGGCGGTGAAGGACGAGCCGTCCTTCGCCGAGACGGTGACGTCGACGTCGAGCTCGGAGTCCTCGTCGGTCTGGCGGGTGCCGGAGTAGACCTCGGTGCCGTCCTGCTCGATGACGACCTGCCAGGTCTCGCCGGGTGCTGCGGACTGGACCTCGAAGGTCACCTCGACGCCGCCGTCCTCGTCCTCCGCGGACAGCTCGTAGGTCGCGTTGCCGCAGGTGCCGCGCTCGGTGGTCTCGCTGTCGCGGCCGAGCACCCACCAGGCACCTCCGGCTGCGACCACCAGCACGACGACGGCGACGATGCCGGCCAGGACTACCTTCTTCATCGGGGCTCCCAGTTCTTTGTTGATGGAGTCGGTTGATCGGACGAGGACGACTTTCGCCGCGCTGGCCCTAAGCGCGCTCCAGCAGCGGGCTAACGGGAGGCAAAGAGCGGCGCGGGTGAGTCTCCTCACCGCCGGCGCCCGGACCGTGCCCAACCGCGTTGTGAAGGCGCCGCTGACCCGCAGCCGCTCGCAGGGCGCCGTCCCTGGTGCCGTGGCGGTCGAGTACCACCCCGGCGCCATCGCCGCTCCCGGCAACGTCGTCACACCCAACGGCCAGCAGGCCAACCCGACGCCGCGCGCCATCGAGACCGACGAGATATACCTGCGGTGATCGAGGCCGTCGGCGACGCCATCGGCGCAGACCGGGGCCGAGCTCAACGAGCCGAACCCCGGCACCTTCTACGGCGGGGGTGCCGAGGGCTACACGGACTACCCGTTCTTGGACGACTGACGGGAGTGGTCAGCTGGCGACGGCGAGCTCACGGCTCGCCGGCCATCCGGCGGCACGAGCGACCGCGACCGCGCCCAGCTGCGAGTTGACCTCCAGCTTCGCCAGGATCGACTTGATCTGGGTGCGGACGGTCGCCTCGGCGACGAAGTCCTCGCGTGCGATCTCGGCGGGACACCGGCCCGACAGGAGCTTGCCGATGACGGCCCGCTCCCGGACGCTGAGGCAGCCGAGCCGGTTGCGCGCCGTCCAGCACTCGTCGTCGGTGGCGGCACGGGTCGCGGCCTCTCTGAGCCGGCTGACGAGGGCCGGGCACATCGGTGGCTGGTCCGAGAGGACCCGGTCCAGCATCCGCGTGAGGTCGGCGAGGTCCGCGGACTTCGGCAGCAGACCGAGCGCCCCCGCGAGCAGGCAGCGGCCCCAGTGGACCGGGTCGTCATCGAGGTCGACCGTGCTGAGCGCGACGACCGGCACCCCTGCCGCGCGCAGGCCGCTCATCACGAGCTCGGCGTCGATGAACGGGCCCGGCCGTACGGCGACGATCGCGACGTCCGGCCGGGCTGCCCGTGCCGCGGCCACCGTCGCGGCGACCGACCGTTGCGCGGTGGCGATCACCGACCGCACGCGATAGCGACCCCAGAGCCCGGCGTCGAGGACGTCGGCGACAGCCGTGTGCTCCTCGACGATGACGAGGCGGGGGAGACGACGCTGCGTTGCCCTGGCACTGGACGACGTGCAGACAATGGTGTCCATGGAAACCCGATTTCCTGTGGGACGTCCCCGCTCGTTGCGGGATGCTCAACAGGAGCGGCACCTCCTCCGAAAAGTACGTCGAGTCTTCAACTCATCCTCCGGAGCACTGTCATGGCCCACCACGAGCTCTCCTGGCTCTCGTCGCGGAACTACGTCAGCGACGGCGGGCTCGAGACCGACCTGATCTTCCACCACGGCGTCGACCTCCCCGAGTTCGCGTCCTTCCCACTGGTCGACGGCGAGCGCGGCCGAGGACTGCTGCGGGACTACTACAACGGGTACGCCGCGGTCGCCCGTCGCGCCGGCGCCGGTCTGACGATGGAGTCGCCGACCTGGCGCGCCAACCCCGACTGGGGCGCGCGGGTGGGCTACGACCCCGCCGCGCTGGAACGGGTCAACCGCGACAGCATCGCGTTCCTGCACCGGTTGCGGGACACGTACGGCGACCTCGACGACGTCCGGGTCATCGGTGCGATCGGGCCGCGCGGTGACGGGTACGTCGCGGGCGAGCGGGCCGACCCCGACGAGGCCGCCGACTACCACCGGGCTCAGGTCGAGGCCTTCGCCGAGGCCGGTGCCGACGTGGTCGCCGCCTACACGCTGACCGGCCCCGAGGAGGGCATCGGCGTCGCGCGCGCCGCCCGGTCGGCCGGTGTCCCGGTCTGGGTCGGGTTCACCGTGGAGACCGACGGCCGGCTGCCCGACGGCACCACCCTCGCCGACGCGGTCGCGCTGGTGGAGGCGCACGAGGCGGCGGACGGCTACATCGTCAACTGCGCACATCCGACGCACATCGCACTCGGCCTCGACGACGGGGACTGGCGGTCGCGGATCGTGCAGGTCAACCCGAACGCCTCCACCCAGAGCCACGCCGAGCTCGACGCCGCTGAGGAGCTGGACGAGGGCGACCTCGGGCTGCTCACGACGTCGTACGACGCGCTCCGACCGGCTCTGCCCGGGCTCCGGGTGGTGGGTGGCTGCTGCGGCACCGACGCTCGTCACGTCGCCGCACTGTGGGGTGTGAGCTAGGGCAGCAGCCGGTCGACCTGGCGCTTGTACGTCACCGCCCAGCGTCCGTCGGTGTGGGCCGCCTCGACCTGGGCGATGCCCGCGGGCCGCATCCGGGCGGCCGCAGCCAGAGCGGCGACCTTGTCGACGTTCATCTGCGACCAGATGCTGCGCGGGCGACGCGGGCAGCAGCGCTGCAGGTACGACACGTCGCCGAGCCCCTTGCGCTGGCCGTCGATCCACCCGAAGCGCAGCGCGCCGCCGAGAGCATCGGCGATCGACAGCAGCTCCAGTCTCGAACCCTTCCTGGCGATCCGCAGCCACGCCTCGGGCGCGGATGCATGGTGCTCGGCCAGCCATGCCTCCCAGGCGTTGTCGTCGGCGAACTGAGCGCGTCCATGCGGTCAGACCACCCGCACCGGCGTACGCCGGGTGGTGAAGTTCCAGACCTTCAGCGACAGCTCCCGGCTCAGCCGGATGCAACCGTGGGACTGGGCCATGTTGGTGCCGAGGATCCAGTCGGCGTGCATCTGGTGCCCGTTGCTCTTGTAGCGCGGGATCCGGTGGAAGCCGATACCGCACGGCGCGAACCGCACGAAGTTGTCGAGCCACACGTTGCCGCTCGCCGCCTGGTTGAGCTTGATCCGGGCGCCTCGCCCGCAGTAGGAGCCGGTGGCGTGGCTGCCTCGATGCAGGACTCCGGTGTTGTCGACCATCCCGCCCTGCGCGACGGCGTCGCCGTCCGGCCCGATGAGCCAGATCCAGTTCTGCTGCTGGGAGATGACGATCCGACGGCCATGGCCGGAGCGGGCCGGCACGGGGCGCACGTCGCAGCGCGGGGCGTCCTCGGCGTACAAGCGCTTGCGGGTGCGTACGTCGGCCGTGCCGCTCTGCCGGATGCCGGCCCTCGACTGGAAGCGCACGATCGCCGAGCGGGCGTGCTGGTCGATCCGGCCGTCCGCTCGGCCCGCGTCGCAGTGCAGGGCGTTGAGCAGGCGCTCCGTCTTGACGGCGGGACGCGGCTCGGCGGCGTACGCCGGCGCGATCGTCAGAGTCGCCGCGCACACGAGCGCGCAGATGAGGGGTCGCAACAGGTGCACGCCCCCATCCTCGCCTACCGTGTCCCTCACCAGGTGGGTTCGGGTAGGGAGGTGCCATGGTGGGTGCGACGCCGGAGAACCCGGACCTGTGGCGCCTGACCCTGCAGCACTCTCCGATCGGGATGGCGTTGGTCGGCCTCGACGGTCGGCTGCTCATGGTCAACCGGGCGATGTCCGAGATGCTCGGGTACGACGTGGAGGAGCTCCAACAGCGCGGCTTCCAGGAGCTCACCCATGTCGACGACCTCGACGCCGACCTCGTGCAGTTCGACCGGGCGCTCGCGGGGGAGATCGACTCCTACCGGCTGCGCAAGCGCTACCTGCACGCCGACGGGCACGTGGCCTGGGGCGACCTGTCGGTGGCGCTCGTGCGCGGACGCGACGGCAGACCGCTGCACTTCATCTCGCAGATCCTCGATGTCACCGAGCAGCACGAGCACGAGGACCGGCTCCGGGCGGCGACCGCGGACGTCGAGCACGAGCGACAGAGCCTGGAGGCGGTCTTCGAGACGGTCAGCGTCGGGCTGCTGCTGATCGGCCGGGACGGGCGCTACGAGCGGATGAACCGCCGGCACCAGGAGACGATGCGGCTGCCCTTCCCCGACGGTCACGGGGGCGAGGCCGGCCAGCTCGGACACGTCTACCACCCGGACGGCAAGACGCTGATGGCCAAGGAGGACATGCCGTCCTACCGCGCTGCCCAGGGCGAGGAGTTCGACGACTACACCTACTGGGTGGGCGACGACCCGATCACCCGCGCAGCCTTCTCCGTCTCGGCCCGCCAGGTGCGTGGACCGTCAGGCGAGCGCCTCGGCGCGGCTCTCGCCTACCAGGAGATCACCGACCTGATGCGCGCGATGCAGGTGAAGGACGAGTTCGTGTCGTCGGTGTCGCACGAGCTGCGTACGCCGCTCACCTCGGTGCTCGGCTACCTCGAGCTGCTCGCCGAGAACGACAAGATGCCCGCGGATGCGGTCGCGCACGTCCAGGTCATCCGGCGCAACGCCACCCGGCTCCAGACCCTCCTGTCCGACCTGTTGCAGGTCGGACAGGTCGCCGAGGTCAGCCTCCAGCTGCAGCGCGCCGACGCGGACCTGGTCGCCGTCGCGCGCGAGGCCGTGGAGGCGGCCCGGTTGTACGCGGACCAGAGCGGCGTGGGCGTCGAGCTCGACGTACCCCACCGGCTCCTGACGCTGGTCGACGCACAGCGCATCCGGCAGGTGCTGGACAACCTGCTGTCCAACGCCGTGAAGTACAGCCGCGCGGGCGGCACCGTCACCGTCTGCCTGCGTGAGGCGGCCGACGGGATCGTGCTCGAGGTCAGCGACACCGGGATGGGCATCGCTGCCGACGAGATCGACCAGGTCTTCGGACGGTTCTTCCGGGGCGGCGAGGCGCTGCGCCAGCAGATCCCCGGGACCGGGCTCGGCCTCAACATCGTGAGCTCGATCGTGGCGGCTCACGGCGGCGAGGTGACCGTCGACAGCGAGCTGGGTCGGGGCACCACGTTCCGCGCCACCCTGCCGCACGTGACCGACTGACGACGCCGGGACGTCATACGTTTCGTGGGCCCCGGGCCTCGATTCGTATGACGTCCCGAGCGGTCGTCAGTGAACTCGCCCATCAATGGAACTGGCCGAGGCCCTCGCGCTCGAGCAGCATCGTCAGGCCGCCGTTCCAGAACGAGAAGCCCGCGCCGGTGATCATCGCGAGGTCGAGGTCCTCGGCCGCGACGACGACGCCCTCGTCGAGCATCCGGCGGGCCTCATCGGCCAGGCCGGTGAGCACCCGCGTGCGCACCTCGGCGGACGACAGCACCACCGGATCGGGCGGCGACTCGAGCAGCGCGACGACCTCGGGGTCGAGAGCGCCGTCGGGGCCGTAGTACGACGACTTCCCCGCTGCCACCACGCGCTCGAGCGCGGGGGAGACGTAGAAGCGATCCGGGAACGCGCTGTGCAGGGTCTCGTTGTTGTGCAGCGCGATCGCGGGGCCGACGAGCGACAGCAGCACGAAAGGCGGCATCGGAGCGACGCCTGCGAAGGCGCCATCCACCACCGGCACGGGCGTGCCCTCGTCGACGATCCGGCCGACCTCGCCCATGAAGCGCCCGAGGAGGCGGTTGACGATGAACGACGGGCTGTCGTTGACCAGGATCGTGGTCTTCTTCAGGGCCTTGCCGGTGCCGAACGCCGTCGCCAGCGTGGCGTCGTCGGTCCGCTCGCCCTTGACGATCTCGAGCAGCGGCATCACCGCCACCGGGTTGAAGAAGTGGAAGCCGACGACCCGCTCGGGGTGCTCGAGGTCGGCGGCCATCTCGGTGATCGACAGCGACGAGGTGTTGGTCGCCAGGATGCAGGTCGGCGAGACGGCCTTCTCGACGTCGGCGAAGACCGACTTCTTGACCGACATCTCCTCGAAGACCGCCTCGATCACGAAGTCGGCGTCCGCAAAGACCTCCGACTTGTCGATCGCGCCGGTGACGAGCGCCTTGTGCCGGTTGGCCTTGTCGTGGTTGATCCGCCCCTTGGCGAGCAGCTTGTCGATCTCGGCGTGGACGTAGCCCACGCCCTTGTCGACGCGCTCCTGGTCGAGGTCGGTCAGCACGACCGGGACCTCGAGGCGACGTACGAACAGCAGCGCGAGCTGCGATGCCATCAGGCCGGCGCCGACGATGCCGACCTTGGTGACCGGACGCGCGAGCGAGCGGTCGGGCGCACCGGCGGGCCGCTTGGCCCGCTTCTGCACCAGGTCGAAGGCGTAGAGCGAGGCGAGCAGCTCCGGTGTACGCGACATTGCCTCGAGCGCGTCGTCCTCGGCGGCGAAGCCCTCGTCGCGGGTCGCGGTCCGCGCACCGGCGATCAGCTCGACGACCTTCGCGGCGGCCGGGCTGGCCCCGCCGGTCTTGGCCTCGGCGAGCTGGGTCGCCCGGGCCACGGCGGCGCTCCACGCCTCGCCCTTGTCGACCTCCGGTCGCTCGACGACGAGCTCGCCGTTGAGCACCGAGGCCGCCCACAGCAGCGACTGCTCGAGGTAGTCCGCGCCCGAGAAGCATGCGTCGGCGAGGCCGATGTCGTACGCCGCCTTGCCGCCGAGCGTCTTGCCGTTGTTGAGCGGGTTCTCGAGGATCACGGTGACGGCCTTGTCGGCGCCGATGAGGTTGGGCACCAGGTAGGCGCCGCCCCAGCCGGGGACCAGACCGAGCATGACCTCGGGCAGGCCGAGGGCCGGCGCACTGTCCATCACCGTGCGGTAGTCGCAGTGCAGGGCGACCTCGAGGCCGCCGCCGAGGGCGAGGCCGTTGATGAACCCGAACGACGTCTTGCCGCCGTCCTGGAGCTTGCGGAAGACCGCGTGGCCGAGCTCCGCCACGACGCGTACGGCGTCGGAGCCGCCGCCCGCGATCGAGGTGAGGTCGGCGCCGGCCGCGAGGATGAACGGCTTGCCGGTCACGCCGATCGAGGTGATCTCGTCGTCGGCCAGGGCCGCGTCGATCGCCGCGTTGAGCGCGATCAGCGAGCGTGGGCCGAAGGTGTTGGGCTTGGTGTGGTCCTCGCCGTTGTCGAGGGTGATCAGGCCCATCACGCCGGCGCTCTGCCCATTGCTGGCGGGGAGGGTCACCTTGCGCAGGTGCGCCTCGGTCACGCGCTCGGCGTCGGACGAGATCTCCTGGGCGCGGTTCAGCAGGTTCTTCAGGTCAGTCATGTCAGGCCACCTGTCCGGTGTAGTGCGGGTTCTCCCAGATCACGGTGCCGCCCATGCCGATGCCGATGCACATGGTGGTCAGGCCGTACTGCACCTCGGGGTGCTCCTCGAACGTGCGGGCCAGCTGCGTCATCAGGCGTACGCCGGAGGAGGCCAGCGGGTGGCCCATCGCGATCGCGCCGCCGTACGGGTTGACTCGGGCGTCGTTGTCGGCGATGCCGAAGTGCTCGAGGAAGGCCAGCACCTGCACGGCGAACGCCTCGTTGACCTCGAACGCCCCGATGTCGTCGATGGTGAGGCCGGCCTGCTTGAGGGCCTTCTCGGTCGCCGGGATCGGGCCGGCGCCCATCACCTCGGGCTCGACGCCCACGTAGGAGTACGAGACCAGCCGCATCCTGATCGGCAGGCCCAGCTCCTTCGCGGTCTCCTCGTCCGCGAGCAGCGACGCGGTTGCGCCGTCGTTGATGCCCGCGGCGTTGCCGGCGGTCACCTTGCCGTGCGCGCGGAACGGCGTCTTCAGCGAGGCGAGCGTCTCCATCGTGGTGCCCGGACGCATCGGCTCGTCGGTCGACGCCAGGCCCCAGCCGAGCTCGGCCGACTTCGTCGCCACAGGTACCAGGTCGGGCTGGATCTTGCCGGCGTCGTACGCGGCGGCGGTCTTCTCCTGGGAGCGGACGGCGTAGGCGTCGACGCGCTCCTTGGTGATCGTGGGGTAGCGGTCGTGCAAGTTCTCGGCGGTCTTGCCCATCACGAGCGCGTCCGGGTTGACGATCCGCTCGGACAGGATCCGCGGGTTGGGGTCGACGCCCTCGCCCATCGGGTGCCGGCCCATGTGCTCGACGCCGCCGGCGATGGCGACGTCGTACGCGCCGAAGGCGATGCCGGAGGCGGTGGTCGTCACGGCGGTCATCGCGCCGGCGCACATCCGGTCGATCGCGAAGCCGGGCACGCTCTGCGGCAGCCCGGAGAGCAGCGCAGCCGTACGGCCGATGGTCAGGCCCTGGTCGCCGATCTGGGTGGTGGCGGCGACGGCCACCTCGTCCACGCGCTCGGGCGGCAGCGACGGGTTGCGTCGCATCAGCTCGCGGATGCACTTGATGACGAGGTCGTCGGCGCGGGTCTCGGCGTACTGGCCGGTGGCCTTGCCGACGCCGAAGGGGGTTCGGACGCCGTCGACGAAGACGACCTCTCGCAGCTGTCGGGCTGATGCCATGTCGGGGGAGTCTCCTCGGGGATTCGGGCGGGTCCGCCCAACATTACCGGGTGGTAACAACCGTCCCCGCGGGTGGTCAGGTGCCGCCGCGAGTCCCCCATTCGGGTCATGCGCCGGGGGTGGCGTCGACAAAAGACTGGCCCGCGATGGACGAGAGCCGTCCACCGCACGGACGCAACGGAGGTTGCCATGCGCAAGCTCGTCTACATCGCAGTCGGAGGGATCCTGGGACTCGCCCTGTCGGGAGGGGCCGCGGTCGCAGGAGGCCTGATCCACGGCAAGGACCTGGCCAAGGGGACGATCACGAGTCGCGAGCTCGGGGCCAAGAGCGTGACCAGCGCCAAGCTGTCCAAGAGCGTGAAGAAACAGCTCGGCAAGCCCGGGCCGGCAGGACCGGCTGGACCGGCCGGAGCGCGAGGGCCGGCGGGCGGGTTCGACTTCGTCGACCAGAACGGAACCGTCATCGGTGAGTCGGTCGGCTTCTACAGCGGGGTCTACCCCATGGTGCGGATGGGTGACGGGACGATCGTGCTCTACGACAACGACCCCGCCACCTCCAGCGCGGTCGCCCTGGTCACCTCGATCTACTACCCGCAGGCGGGCTGCACGGGCACCGGCTACGCGAACGCCGGCGGCCAGGCCTTCCAGACAGCCATCATCACGGCCAACCCGGCGATCGCCGGCTCCCAGATCTACAAGCAGGTCCCGGGCACCCCGCAGAACTTCACCGCGGCGTCGGTGAAGAACAGCAGCGGGTGCTCGGCGAGCACGACAGCCGTCACGAAGGCGTACGCCGTGACCGAGGCCGGGAAGGTGCCGGCGGCCGCCAAGCCGCTCATCCTGAAGCCGGTGGGCTGATCGCGCCCATGCCCTGGTGACCGCGCGCAGGACCGGTGGCCGACACTGGCCCCATGAAGTCGCAGCACCTCGGCAGGTCCCATCGGTGGCAGGCAGCTCTGCTTGCGCTGGGGGTCGCGGCCGCCGGACTGGTCATGACCACGACGGCGGTCGCGCCCGCCCAGGCGGCATCGACGTGGTCGACCTACGCCGGGACCGGGACGGGCCCGATCGCGGACGGCGGGAACGATCCCTGCACGCCCGGGGATCCGCTGGCGGTCCAGTTCGAGGCCTCTGGCATGCCGCTGGGGCCACTCCGCGGGGTGAGGGTCGCCGACCTGATGATCGAGCACACCTGGGTCGGTGACCTCACGGCGACGCTGACCGCCCCTGGTGGCAGCAACGTCGTGCTGTTCTCCCGGACGGGTGCGGACCCGGCGGGCGCGGGCTACCTGAGCGACGTACGCGGTCCGTACACCTTCTCGGACGCCCCCACCCCGAACGACTGGTGGGCCGAGGCTGGGGCCCAGGGCGACGCGGGCACCATCCCGGCCGGCCGCTACCGCGCCAGCAGGCCCGGCGGTGCCGAGGGTGGGGGCGCCGTGCAGCCGATCACCGCGGCGTTCGCGGGGGTGACGAACCCCAATGGGACATGGACCCTGACGGTCACCGACCGCTGCTTCGGCGAGACGGGCGCCGTCAGTGCCGTCAGCCTTCAGCTCCAGCCATCGGCTCTCAGTGGTGCCTGTGCGGCCTACCAGGAGGCGGTGGACAGCGCGGCCGGTGCCGTGAGCGGTGCCACCACCACCGCGGCGACCGCGCGGACGACGCTGGTGCAGCGCTCGGAGGCGGTCGGCATCGCACAGTCGAGCAGGCAGCTGGCCGCGGCCGATGCCACCAGGACCACGGCCGCCCTCACCGCGGCAGTGACGGGGCTGAAGGTAGCGAAGACCCGCGTGGCCAAGGCGGCCAAGACGCTGAAGACCGCCAAGCGGTCGCACCAGCAGAAGAGGATCGCCAAGGCGGTGACGGCGCTCAAGGTGGCGCAGGCGAAGCAGAAGGTCGCGCAGACCGTCGTCGCCGTCAGGCAGGAGGCCGCCTCGGCTGCCGGCACGGTCCTGGCCACTGCCACTCAGGCTCAGCTGGACCGGCAGCAGGACCGCGACACCGCGATGGTCGGGCTGACCGCTGCCCAGAGCGCGCTGACCGATGCAGTCGCGGTCCAGGGGGAGAGGCAGCGCGAGCTCGCGCAGTGCCTCGATGCCTAGGTCGATGTGGAACAAGGAGCACGCCCACTACGGTTAGGCGAGAGCATCGGCGACCCGTTCGCCGACCACTGACCGGAGAAGGGGACCCGTGAGCAAGCTCGAGCGCCTGGTGCACATCGTCGACGAGGTGCCGGAACTGGACGCGGTGCGCGAGGCGGGCGGGGATCTCGTCATGGTGCTGGTGCTCGACGGCTTCCTGGACGCGGGCAACGCCGCCGCCCGTGCTGCCCAGCACCTGACCGACCTCTCGGACGGGCCGGTGGTGGCGACGTTCGACGTCGACCAGCTCCACGACTACCGCGCCCGGCGCCCGGCGATGACGTTCGCCCGCGACCACTACGAGGGGTACGACGCCCCGCGGCTGGTCGTCCGCCAGCTGCGCGACACCGGCGGGACGCCGTACCTCCTGCTCAGCGGGCCGGAGCCCGACAACCGGTGGGAGGCGTTCTGCCGTGCCGTCCGCGAGGTCGTGGAGCGGCTCGGCGTCACCCGGGTCGTCGGCATCGGCTCGGTACCGATGGCGGTCCCGCACACCCGGCCGATCGCGCTGACCCCGCACGCCAACGACCCCGACCTGCTGACCACGGTCAGCCCATGGCGAGGCGAGCTGCGCATCCCGAGCAGCGCCCAGGCGCTGCTGGAGATCCGGCTGGGCGAGTGGGGCCACCAGGCGATGGGCTTCGTCGCGCACGTCCCGCACTACCTGGCGCAGATGGACTACCCGCTCGCCGCGGCGGTGCTGCTCGAGCAGGTCGAGATCGCGGGCCGGCTGACCATCGACCTGTCCGGGCTGCGGGCCGAGGCCGAGGACAAGGAAGCCGAGATCGCCGGCTACCTGACCGCCAACGAGGAGGTGGCCGAGGTGGTGGCCGCGCTGGAGCGCCAGTACGACGCCTTCGAGCGTGCCGAGCAGGACGGCTCCAGCTTGCTGGCCCGCGACGAGCCGCTGCCGACCGGCGAGGAGATCGGCCGGCAGTTCGAGCAGTTCCTCGCCGGGCTCGACGGCCCCCAGGACCAGCAGGGCGACACCGACCAGGAGCGCGACTGACATGCCCGGTGACGCTGCCGAGCTGCTCGCCCTGCTCGACCTCGAGAAGCTCGACGACGACCTCTTCCGTGGCACCCAGATGCCGACGTCGCGGTCGATGGTCTTCGGCGGACAGATCGCCGCCCAGTCGCTGGTCGCCGCGTCGCTGACGGTCGACACGCCGTACGTCGCGCACTCGCTGCACTCCTACTTCCTGCAGCCGGGAGACCCGAGCGTGCCGACGGTCTACGACGTCGAGAACCTCCGCGACGGACGCTCCTTCGTCACCCGGCGGGTGATCGCGCAGCAGCACGGCTGCCCGATCTACGCGCAGACCGTCAACTTCCAGAAGGACGAGCCGGGTTACGACCACGAGGAGCCGATGCCCGACGTGCCCGGCCCCGACCACGAGTCGGTCCGTCCGGCCAGCCGCCAGGTCCAGGAGGAGCTGCACGCCGACCAGTGGAACGTCGCCGACATCCGCTTCGTCGGCTCGTCGTCCGGCAGCCTGGAGCCGGATCCGCGTCACCCGGGTCAGCAGCAGGTGTGGCTGCGGGCATCATCCACGCTGCCCGATGACCAGTTCTGGCACCGGGCCGCGTTCACCTACCTCTCCGACATGACGCTGATCGGGGCCGCGATGGCGCCACACGGCATCAGCTTCGGCCGAGGGGACGCGTTCGTCGCCTCCCTCGACCACGCGGTCTGGTTCCACCGGCCGTTCCGGGCCGACGAGTGGTGGCTCTACGACCAGGTCTCGCCGTCGGCGTCGGGTGGTCGCGGGCTGACCCTCGCGCGGGTCTTCCAGGACGGCCACCTGGTGGCCTCGGTCGCCCAGGAGGCCGTGCTCCGTCCTCGTAAGGAGTCGTGATGAACCCCACCGAGGAGCTCGTGGACCTGCTCGACCTGGAGCGGCTCGACGGCGATCTGTTCCGCGGCAAGCAGCCGGAGTCCGCGCGCGCCCGGGTGTACGGCGGGCAGGTCGCCGCCCAGGCCCTGATGGCCGGCATCCGCACAGTTCCGACCGAGTTCGCCGTGCACTCGCTGCACTCGTACTTCCTGCTCGGCGGCGACTACGCCGTCCCGATCGTGTACGACGTCGAGCGGATCCGCGACGGCCGGTCGTTCATGACCCGGCGCGTGGTCGCCCGCCAGCACGGGCGCCCGATCTACTACCAGACCCTGAACTTCCAGCTCCCCGAAGACGGCTATGAGCACCAGGACGCCATGCCCGAGGTCGGCGCGCCGGAGACCGGGTTCGACCTGGTCGAGGTGATGCGCAAGGGCGGCAACGACGAGGCCGACGCGCTCGGCAAGGAGTGGGGCGCGCTCGACGTGCGCTGGCTGGGCAACACCCTCTTCGGGCTCGAGCCGGACGACGGTCACGTCTCCCAGGCCCGGATGTGGATCCGACTGCGCGAAGGGCTGCCGGACGACCCGGCCATCCAGGTCGCCGCGTTCACCTACGCCAGCGACGTCAGCCTGCTCGGCGCGACCCTGTCGGTCCACGACGTGAACCCGTCGAAGACGCAGATGGCCTCGCTCGACCACACGCTGTGGTTCCACCGGCCCTTCCGGGCCGACGACTGGTGGCTCTACGACCAGTGGTCGCCGTCGGCTCAGGGTGCCCGCGGGCTCGCCTTCGGCCGGATCTTCACGGCCGACGGGACGCTCGTGGTCACCGCCGCGCAGGAGGGTCTGATCCGGCCGCGGCGCCCCGGCAGCGAGGGTCCGGGCGTCAGGGAGTAGCGGGGAGCAGACAGTGCCGGAGCCGCACCAGCTGACCCGCGCCGACGCGCGGCGGATCGCGGTGCGGGCCCAGCTGCTGGCGACGCCCCGACCGACCGACCTGCTCGACGTCGTACGCCACCTGACGGTGCTCCAGGCCGAGCCCACCAGCGCCGTCGCGCCCAGCGCCGACCTCGTGCTGTGGAGCCGCCTCGGTCCGTCGTACGACGTGGGCGCGCTGCGCGACGCGATCGACGAGCAGGTGCTGATCGAGCATCAGGGTTTCATCCGCCCGGCGGAGGACATGGCGCTCTTCCGCGCCGAGATGGCGCAGTGGCCGGGGAGCGGCGACCTCAAGGAGTGGCAGGTCGCGCGGGCTGAATGGGTCGAGGCCAACGACGGCTGTCGACGCGACGTCCTCGACCGGCTGCGCAGCGACGGCCCGCTTCCGACCAGCGAGCTGCCGGACAGCTGCGAGGTGTCGTGGAAGTCGTCGGGCTGGAACAACGACCGCAACGTGCGGATGCTGCTGCAGCTCATGGTCGCGCGCGGCGAGATCGCGACGGCAGGACGGCAGGGGCGCGAGCAGCTGTGGGACCTGGCCGAGCGGATCTACCCCGACGACCCGGTGCCGGACGTCGAGGAGGCGCGCCGGATCCTGGACCGGCGTCGGCTGAGTGCGCTCGGGATCGCGCGGGCAAAGGCCGCGGCGTCGCCGGGGGAGCAGCACGGCGTCGGGGAGGCCGGCGAGCCCGCGGTCATCGAGGGGGTGCGGGGTGCCTGGCGGGTCGACCCGGCGTTGCTCGAGGTGCCGTTCGAAGGTCGGGCGGCGCTGTTGTCGCCGTTCGACCGGCTCGTGCAGGACCGCAAGCGGCTGGCCGAGGTCTTCGAGTTCGACTACCTGCTGGAGATGTACAAGCCGGCCGCGCTGCGGCAGTGGGGCTACTACGCGCTGCCGATCCTGTACGGCGACCGGCTGGTCGGGAAGCTCGACGCGACCGCCGACCGGGCCGAGGGGGCGCTGGTCGTCACTGCCGTCCACGAGGACGAACGCTTCTCGGCGCGGACCCGGGAGGCCATCGACACCGAGATAGCGGCGCTCGCCGGCTGGCTCGACGTCGAGGTGGTCGGGCCGGCCGAACTGGTCTAGTCAAACGGTGAAGTACCCCGGCAACCTGCCGATGGGATCTTCATGTCCAGCATGAGTGGTGCGAACGAGACCGACCCTGGCGCGCGGATGAGCGCCCAGGAGCTGGCCCTCGAGTCGATGTCGATGGTCCGGTCGATCGTGGACGGGGTCATCGCCCGGGTCCCGAAGTCGGTCCGGCGCGACACCCTCGAGTCCGCTGGACTGGTCGCGCTGACCAACGCCGCCGGTACGTTCGACCCCGAGCGTGATGGCGCGTTCGAGGTGTACGCCACGGCGCTCATCCGCAGCGCGCTGCTTGACGTCGTCATCGCCAGCCAGGCCCAGCAGGTCGAGGCTCGGATCCCGGCCGAGCCCCCGGTGCCGGCCGTCGACCCCGCCGAGACCGACGACCGGCTGGTCAGTCTCCGCGCGGCCGTCGGCGAGCTGTCCGAGCGGCACCGCCGCGTGGTCGGCCGCTACTTCTTGGACAACGAGCCCGTCTCGGGCATCGCCTCCGAGCTCGGCGTGGCCGAGGCACAGGTGGTGCAGCTCCGCACCGAGGCGCTGATGCTGCTGCGTGACTCCCTCGCCGCGAGCATCGACCCCAAGGCCGAGCCGTGGGAGCGGGACGGCGCACGCCGCGCGATGTACGCCGCACTCGCGAGCCGCCGGTGCCTCGTGCAGGCGAGCTCGATGCCCGACACCCGCGACCTGCGCCTCGAGGCCTGATCCTCGAGAGAACTACAGGTCGAAGACGAGCAGCGTGCTGCTCGCGGTCGCGACCAACGCGCCCGAGCCGTCGGTCACCGTCGCCTCGGTGAAGCCGACCCGCGACCCGGCCTTGACCACGGTGCCGGTCGCGGTGAGCAGGCCGCTGCTGGCGCGCACGGCCTTGAGATAGCTGACCTTGATCTCGACCGACGTGTAGCCCTTGCCCTGGGGGAGCGTCGTGTGGAGCGCGCAGCCCGCCGCGGAGTCCAGCAGGGTGCACACCAGCCCACCGTGCACGGCTCCGATCGGGTTGTAGACCGACTCGTCCGGCGTGCACGTGAAGACGGCTCGTCCGATCTCGGCCTCGACGAGCTCGAACTGCATCGTCGCCGCGATCGGCGGCGCCGGCAGCTCGCCCTTCATCACCGCTTGCATGTAGTCGATGCCGGGCATCGACAGCCCTTGCAGCGTGCCCGGCCCGGGGTCCTGCCAGGTGATGGTGCGGTTGCGGCTGGTCGTCGGGTCCTCGGTCATGCGGTCAGTCTCCGGTATCGCTTGAGTCGTCGGGGATCGTCGGGTGCGACCACGTGCTTGTCGCCCCAGGCCAGCAGAGCATCGAGCACCGACAAGAGGTCCTGCCCGGACTCCGTCAGGTGGTAGTCGAAGCGCTCCGGGCGCTCCTGGTACGCCGTGCGCCCGATCACGCCGGCCGCCTCGAGCGTCTTGAGCCGGGCCGCGATCCGGTCGCGGGGGGCGCCGGTGCCGCGGACGATGTCGCCGAAACGCGTACTGCCCAGCGCGATCTCGCGCACCACCAGCAGCGCCCAGCGCTCGCCCACGAGCTCGAGCGACGCCGCGATCGGGCACGGCCGGCCGGGGAGCTCGGCTAGAGGAACCGTGGTCATGGGTGTAGCGTCCCTCTAGTGAGTTTGGAAGTCAAACCAACTGCTGACATCAGGTCCTTGCTGCCGATCGCGCTCGGGACCGCTCTCGTGCTGGTCACCTACGTGACGCCGATGGCGACGATCCCGCGCACCGCGGCCGACCTGGGCGCCGGCCCCGTCGCCCGCGCCTGGATCCTCAGCTCGATGTCGGTCGGCCTGGCCGCCGCGCTGCTGGCCGCCGGCGTGCTCGGCGACGCCTACGGCCGTCGCCGGGTGTACGCCGCGGGTCTCGGGGCGATCGGCGTCGGCGCGCTCGTCTGCGCGGTGGCGCAGGAGCCGGTGCTGTTCATTGCGGCGCGGGTGCTCGAGGGGGGCGGGGGAGCGGCGGTGCTGGCCTGCGGCCTCGCCGTCCTCGCCCACGACTTCGCGCCCGGCTCGGCCCGGGTGCACGCCACCTCGATCTGGGGCGCCAGCGTCGGGCTCGGCATCACCGCCGGCGCGATCCTGTCCGCGGCCCTGGACGTCGGCACCGGATGGCGCGAGTCGTACGCCGTCGTCGGCGTCGTCGCGCTGCTGCTGCTCTGGCCCAGCCTGGCGCGGATCGGCGAGTCGTCGGCAGCGGAGCCGCGGCGGATCGACGTGCCCGGTCTGGGCCTGCTCGTCGCGGCGATGACGTTGCTGGTCTGCGCGCTGACCCAGGGCCGCAGCGGCATCGACGTCCCGACGATCGTCCTCGGAGTGCTCGCGGCCCTGGCGGCGGTGGGCTTCGGCGTCGTCGAGCGCCGGGTGCCGCAGCCACTGGTCGACCCGGCGCTTCTGCGCGCTCCGCGGTTCCGGGCCGCGACCCTGGGCTCCCTCACGCTCGGGCTCGGCATCATCGGGATGTCGTCGTTCGTCCCGACCGTCGCCCAGCTGGGCCTCGGCGCCAGCCTCTGGACCGCCAGCCTGCTGGTCGTCGTGTGGTCCGGCACGAGCGTGGTCACGGCGTACCTCATCCGGCACCTGCGCCGCCCGCTCGAAGGGCCGCGCCCGATCGCCGCGCTGCTCGTCGTCGTCGCCGTCGGCCAGCTGACCGGCTACGGCCTCGACGCCGCCTCCGGCGTGTGGCGGCTCGCCGTACCGATGTTCGTCGCGGGCCTCGCGACCGGCGTCCTCAACGCGCTCCTCGGTCGCGAGGCCGTCGCCAGCGTGCCGCCGGACCGCGCCGCGATGGGCAGCGGCGCCAACAACACGGCGCGCTACCTGGGCGCCGCCTGCGGAATCACGCTCTTCGTGGTCGTCGCGACCCACGCCGGCGCCGACCTGCTCGCAGGGTGGAACGTCGCGGTGCTCGTCGCGGTTGCCCTCAGCCTGCTCGGCGCCGCGACCATCGCATGGTCTGGGCGCGCGCGGGCATGAGACGTGACTGACTACAACGCGAGCATCATCGAGGAGCTCCGGGCCAACCACGGCATGGTCGGCGGCTGATCTACTCCGCCGACCGCGACGAGCAGTACGCCGAGCAGGCCGCGCTCTTCTCCGGCTTGGCGGACTACGAGAAGAAGACCGACCGCGAACCGTGCCAGCGGCGAGGTGTGCGTGGCGCGCGTCAGGTTCTGACAGTTCGACCCAGCACGTGTGGAGCGCCGGTCTTCGGGTTGCTGAGCGAGAAGGCGTAGCCGTCGTCCGTCGGACGTGAACCGAGAGCGACCGAGCCGGGCAGCAGGACCGGCGTCTTGAAGGCGACGTCGACCCGGACCTGGCGCGGGAGCCTGTTCTCCAATGCGCCGACGCACCGGGCCAGCGACCACATGCCGTGCGCGATCTGGCGCGGGAAGCCGAACGCCTTCGCGCTCAGACCGTAGAGGTGGATGGGGTTGTGGTCGCCGGAGATGCCGGCGTACCTGCGGCCGAGGTCGCCGGGCAGCTTCCACACCGTGCCGGTCGGCGGCGCTTCGGGGTACGTCGCACCTGTGGTCGCGTCGTCGGATCCCGGGCCGCGACGCAGGAACGTCGAGGTCTCCTCCCACACCAGCTCGCCGGCCGAGTGCACCGTGGTGAGCAGGTCGAAGGCCTGTCCCTTGGCGTGCGGGCGCAGGTTGTCGGGGCGGGCGGTGACCTGCAGCTTCTCCGTCATCGCGATCGGGCGGTGCTGGGTGATGGAGTTCTCGAGGTGCACGGTCCCGATCGCGGGGAACGGGAACGACCTGTCGGCCATGATCCGCAGGTGCAGCCCGAACGCCAGCAGGTGCGGGTAGGGCAGCGGCAGGGTGTCCTTGCGCGGGAAGCCGCAGAGGCCGGCGTACGCCGCCGCGTGGTCGACGTCGATCGGGACGTCGTGCCGCACGAGCGACAGGTCGGGCAGCTCGCCGCCCGCGTGGATCTTCGGGAGCGCGGCCTTCAGCAGGACGGGGATCACGTCAGGCGCCCAGCATCATCTGGCCGCACACGCGGACCACGTTGCCGTTGACGGCGGTCGAGGCGGGATTGGCGTACCAGGCGATCGTCTCGGCGACGTCGACCGGGAGCCCGCCCTGGGCCAGTGCATTGAGACGTTGGCCGACCTCGCGGGTCGCGAACGGCACGGCTGCGGTCATCTGCGTGATGATGAAGCCCGGCGCAACGGCGTTGATGGTGATGCCGTCCTTCAGCTCGTCGGCGAGCGAGTCGACCAGCCCGATGACACCCGCCTTGGAGGCTGCGTAGTTGGTCTGCCCGACGTTGCCGGCGATGCCCGCGATGCTCGCGACTCCGATGATCGAGCCGCCCTTGTTGATCACGCCCTGGTCGAGCAGCCCGCGGGTGATCCGCTCGGGCGCCGTCAGATTGACGGCGATGACCTGATCGAAGCGGTCGCCCTCCCGGGAATTCCGCGCAGCAGTGGGTGCGGCCAGGTTGGCGAGCCTGCGGTCGCGGGTGATGCCGGCGTTGTGGACGACCACGTCGACGCCGCCGTGCTTGGTCTTCAGGTGGTGCGCGATCCGTTGGGGAGCGTCCTTCGCGGTGATGTCGAGGACCAGGTGGTCGCCGCCCAGCTCCCGCATCACGCCCTGGAGCTCGCTGGCCGCCTGGGGCACGTCGATGCCGACGACGGTCGCGCCGTCCCGGTGCAGCACCCGGGCGATCTGCTCCCCGATGCCGCGGCTCGCGCCGGTGACCACCGCGACCTTGCCGTCGAGGGGACGGGTCCAGTCGGCGACCTTGCCGGGCTTCGTGGCGCCGTGTGCGCCGACCCGGACGACCTGGCCGGAGACGTACGCCGACTTGGGGGAGAGCAGGAAGGCCAGTGTGCTCGCGACCGAGCCCTCGGCGCCGTCCGCGACGTACACGAGCTGGACGGTGCCACCACGGCCGATCTCCTTGCCGAGGCTGCGGGTGAAGCCCTCCAGTGCGCGCTGGGCGACGCGCTCGCTGCCCTCGACCTGCTCGGGCGGGGTGCCGATGACGACGATGCGTGGGCACCGGTCGAGGCTGCGCAGGAGAGGAGTGAAGAAGTCGCGGAGCGCGACCAGCCGGTCGCTGGAGGTGAGGCCGGTTGCGTCGAAGACGAGGCCCTTGTACCGCTGCTCGGGATCGGCCGACTCGACTCCGGCGATGCCGAGGGTGTCGAGGATGCCCACGAGCGACTCGGCCAGCCGGCCGCGCCCGCCGACCGCGACGGTGCCGTCGACGAGCGGCGCGCCCTCGGCGTACCGCTCGAGCCTGGTGGGCTGCGGGAGGCCGAGGAGCCTGGTGATCTGCCTGCCGATCGCAGACGACGTGAAGTCCTGGTAGAGGTCACTCATGCTGCTATGCAACTCCTTGTGTAACTCCGTGTCCAGATTTCGTGATCTGGCCCTCATAGCCTTCTCTCCGCGCGAGTCGCGATCAAGGATGGATCCATGGAACTCAGCAGCTCGAGGCACACCCGTCGGGTCGCCGTGATCGGCGGCAACCGGATCCCGTTCGCCCGCTCCAACACCGTCTACGCGGATGCCTCCAACCAGGACATGCTCACGGCCGCGATCGACGGCCTCGTCGAGCGGTTCGGCCTCGAGGACGAGCGCGTCGGCGAGGTGGTCGCCGGCGCCGTGCTCAAGCACGCCCGCGACTTCAACCTGACGCGCGAGTCCGTGCTCGGCTCGAAGCTGTCGCCCGAGACGCCCGCGACCGACATCCAGCAGGCCTGCGGCACCGGGCTCCAGGCCGCGATCCAGGTGGCCGACAAGATCGCGCTGGGTCAGATCGAGGTCGGCATCGCCGGTGGCACCGACACGACCTCCGACGCTCCGGTCGCGATCAGCGACAAGCTGCGCAAGAAGCTGATGAAGCTCAACGCCGCGCGCGACACCGTGGGGAAGGTGAAGGCACTGGGTGCGATCCGGCCCGGCGACATCGGCCTCGAGATCCCGCAGAACGGCGAGCCGCGCACCGGCCTGTCGATGGGCGAGCACGCCGCGTTGACCGCCCTCGAGTGGCAGGTCACCCGCGAGGAGCAGGACGAGCTCGCGGCCGCGTCGCACCAGCACCTCGCGGCAGCGTACGACGCGGGCTTCCTCGACGACCAGCTCACGCCGTACCGTGGCGTCTCGCGGGACCAGAACCTGCGGGCCGACTCGTCGGTCGAGAAGCTCGCGAAGCTCAAGCCGGTCTTCGGCCGCGGTGAGGCGGCCACGATGACCGCCGGCAACTCGACCCCGCTGACCGACGGCGCCTCCGTCGTACTGCTGGCGTCCGATGAGTGGGCGTCCGAGCACGGGCACGAGGCGCTCGCCTACCTCGTCGACCACGAGACGGCCGCGGTCGACTACGTCCATGGCGGCGAGGGCCTGCTGATGGCGCCGGCGTACGCCGTCCCGCGGATGCTTGCGCGCAACGGGCTGACTCTGCAGGACTTCGACTTCTACGAGATCCACGAGGCGTTCGCCTCCCAGGTGCTCTCGACGCTGAAGGCGTGGGATGACCCGATCTTCTGCAAGGAGCGCCTCGGCCTCGACGCGCCCTTGGGCTCGATCGACCGCTCCCGGCTGAACGTCAACGGCTCCTCGCTGGCCGCCGGGCACCCGTTCGCCGCCACCGGTGGCCGGATCGTCAACGTGGCCGCGAAGCTGCTCGCCGAGAAGGGCTCCGGCCGGGCGCTGATCTCGATCTGCGCCGCTGGTGGTCAGGGAGTCGTGGCGATCCTGGAGCGGTAGAGCGTCGCCCCGGACGTCATCCGAATTGCGGCCTGGAGCGCTCGATTCGTATGACGTCCTGGCGTCAGCGGGTCGCCAGCGCCAGCGCGGAGGCGACCAGGTAGTCGCGCACTTGCTCGGGGGAGATGGTGCCGACGGTGGGGATGCCGGGGGCGGCCTCCTTCACCAGGATGCCGACCCGGGCGAGCTGCAGGGCGCCGAGCCCGCTCGCGTAGAGCGTGTTGGCGAGCAGCACGGGGTCCTCGACCCGGAACACGCCCTCCTCGACGCCGTGCTCGAGCACCTGCGTGAGCACCGCCAGGCAGCCGGAGATCCCGCGACCGAGGCGGAAGAGCGCGCTCTCCGACATCTCGTCGAGCAGGTCGGGCCCGGTACGCCGCATCAGGGTCTGCGCGCAGTCGACGAACGCGGGGTGTGCGACGCCGTAGTCGACGAACGCCGTGACCAACGCCGTCAGCTGCTCCTCGGCGTCGGTCGAGGTCGCGATCGCCGCGATCAGGTCGGCCCGCAGCTCGTCGAGGTAGCCGACCAGGGTGAGCGCGAACAGCTCCTCCTTGCCGGTGAAGTGCCGGTAGACGATCGCCCGGTTGATCCCGACCGCCTTCGCGATGTCCTCGATCTGGGCGTCCCGGACTCCGCGCTTGTCGAACAGGCCGCGGGTCGCCGCGATGATGTCCTTCTCGCGGGCCCGCCGCCGCGCCGCCGCTGCCGTACGCCGGCCGTCGTTCTCGGGGGCAGTCGTCATGGCGACATGTTAGGGGCGGCGCTGGACCTCTGTGCAACTGGCAGTTGCACGGTTGTGACGGGTCGGCGTCGTGTCGCAAACGGCAGGGGCTGGAGCGCTCAGCCTGCGGAGCGTCGACCTCTCAGGAGGTACGCGATCGGCCCGAACGGCTGCACGGTGAACGCCAGTGCCCACTGCCACTTGCGGCCGCGGACCTCGTGCGCGGGCCGCCGGACCAGGTCGCGCAGGGCGACGCCGGTCAGCACCACCTCCACTGCCGCTCCGGCGATCAGCGCCTTCTGCTGCGTCGGGGTGAGGTCGCTCCACTTCTTCTTCTCGCGGGTCACCGTCCGAGCCTACGAGAGGTACCCACGCACGGCGTCGATCGTGTCGATGTCGGCGACCGGCTTGTCGTCGCGGTAGCGCACCACCCGGGCGAACCGCAGCGCAACGCCACCGGGATAGCGGGTCGAGCGCTGGACGCCGTCGAACGCGATCTCGACTACCTGCTCGGGGCGGACCTCGACGACGTAGCTGCCCCGGATCGTCTCGGGAGAGACCGCGAGCTCGGTGAACCGCTCGGTCTGCCAGGCGAGCATCTCGTCGGTCATCCCCTTGAACGTCTTGCCGAGCATGACCAGCTCGCCCGAGGACGGGTCGCGGGCGCCGAGGTGGATGTTGGAGAGCCAGCCCTCACGCCGGCCAGAGCCCCACTCGACCGCGAGCACGACCAGGTCGAGGGTGTGCACCGGCTTCACCTTCACCCAGGCGGCGCCACGGCGACCGGCGTCGTACGGCGCGGTCAGCGACTTCACCACGACACCCTCGTGGCCGGAGCCGAGCGTCTGCTCGAGGAAGGCCGAGGCCTCCGACACCGAGGCGGTCACCAGCCGCGGCACCCGGTGCTCGGGCGGCACCAAGCGCTCGAGCGCCTCCGCTCGCACCGACGCGGGGGAGTCGAGCAGGTCCTCGCCGTCGAGGTGCAGGGCGTCGAAGAAGTACGGCGTCACCACGACGCCCTCGCTCATCGCCGTGCGTGACGCCGTCTCCTGAAACGGTCGAGGCCGCCCGTCCTCGCCCAGCGCCAACGCCTCGCCGTCGAGCACGAAGGACGACGCCGGCAGCGACCGCGCTACCTCGACGACCTCCGGCAGGCGGGCGGTGATGTCGTCGAGCGACCGGGTCGCGACCAGCACGTCGTCGCCGGAGCGGTGCACCTGGATGCGGATGCCGTCGAGCTTCACATCGACCGCGACCTCCGCGCCACCGCCCGCCTTGGCGAGGGCGTCAGCCACCGTCGGTGCGCTGGACGCGAGCATCGGCACCACCGGGCGCCCGACCTCCAGCCCGATCGCGGCAAGCGCGTCCACCCCGTCGAAGGCGGCCCGCGCCACCGCCACGGTCGAGCCGGCCAGCATCGCCGCCCGTCGTACGGCGGCCAGCGGCACCTCGGCTGCGACAGCGAGGCCCTCCTGCACCAGCGAGTCCAGCGCCCCCTGCCGTACGGCGCCGGTGACCACGCCTCGAAGCCACACCTGCTCGTCCGCGGTCGCCCGCCCGAAGAGATCGGCCACCGCCGCCGAGCGGGCCGCCTGCGACCCCGACCCCGACAACTCCGCCAACGCGTCGAACGCCGCGTGCACCTCCGCCACCGTCAGCGACGGATCCGACGCCGGGGCAGGCAGCGAGGACAGCCCGCGCCAGCCCAGTCCCGTGCGGCGCTGGCGCAGCGCGCCGCCGACGTACGCCGTCACTGTCTCCACCTCGTCGGGCGACGCGACGGCGAGCAACGACGCGATCGCGGCCATCTTGGCCTTGCGCGACCGGGTGGCGGCGACCGTCGCCGAGGCGGCGACCACGTCGGCAAGCAGCATGCGCCCATTCAAGACCAACGCACCGACACTAGGTTTGCCCCGTGGGACGCAAGCAGTGGTTGCTGGTGGAGGCCGAGCGCCGGTGGGATGCCGCTCGGCTGCGCCGCAAGGCCGGCCGGACCCCGGAGAGCTTCCGGATCGACGCCTACCTCGGCCACGGCGGCCCGGAGGGCGTCGTCGTGCGCGGACGGGTGCTCGACAACCCGCCGATGACGCCGGCCATGGAGGGCGAGGGAGCGGGTGCGGCGCTGCGCCGCAGTCTGAGCCAGTTCGTGACCGACGAGCTGCCCGGCGTACCCCTGCGGATCACCGTGGGAGACGCCACCGCCGAGGTCGAGACCGACGACGAGGGCTACTTCCGGGCCGAGCTTCATCCGACGTCGCTGACCGACCCCTGGCAGGACGGCGAGGTCGAGCTGGCGGGGGAGTACCGCGGCCTGACCGAGCCCCATCGCACCCCGCTCCGCATCCGGGTGCCCGGCCCGGAGACTCGCTTCGGCGTCATCTCCGACGTCGACGACACCATCCTCGAGACCGGCGTCCAACGGGTCGGCATGATGCTGCGCCAGACCTTCACCGGCTCGGCACTCACGCGTACGCCGTTCCCAGGCGCCGCCGAGCTCTACCAGGACCTCGCCCAAGGGGCGAACCCCATCTTCTACGTGTCGTCGAGCCCCTGGAACCTCTACGGCTTCCTGATCGGATTCCTCCGGCACCGCGACTTCCCGCTCGGGCCCCTCCTGCTCCGCGACCTGATCGGCAACCGCGAGGGCCGCGCCCGCAAGCACGAGCGGATCGCGGAGATCCTCGACCTGCACCCGCACCTGTCCTTCGTGCTGATCGGGGACTCGGGCGAGAAGGACCCCGAGATCTACGCCGACGTCGTGCGCGAGCACCCCGGCCGGATCCTGGCCGTCTACATCCGCGAGGTCCGCCTCGACCCCGGTGACGGTCGGGTGGAAGCCGTCACTGACAGCTGGGACCACGACGTCCCGTTCGTGCTGGCGGCCGACACCGACGCCGTACGACGTCACCTGGTCGGACTGGGACTCCTGTGACCGACCGTCGCCTGCTGCTCGCCGTGGACGCGCCGTCCCTGCTGCACCGCAACCACCACGCCCGGGTCGAGTCCCAGCTGCACGACCGCGGCGGTCGGCCCGCGTGGGCCCTGCACGGGATGCTGCGCCAGATCCTGGAGGCGATCGACCAGTTCGCGCCCGACGCCGTGCTCTTCGGCCTCGACGACCGGACTTCGTCGCTGCGCGAGCAGGCCTACCCGGCGTACAAGGCCGGTCGCGCCGAGAAGGATCCCGCGCTCGTCGACCAGCTCGACCGGGCCGGCGCCCTGCTCGACGCGCTCGGGATGCGCACGGTCACCCCGCCCGGTCTCGAGGCCGACGACGTCAACGCCTCGGCGGCGACGTGGGCCGAGCGCCAGGGATGGAACTGCGTCCTCATCACGTCCGACCGCGACGTGTTCGCGCACATCAGCGACCACACCCAGGTGCTGCGGCTGATCAGCGGTGGGATCACCGGATCGCCGCTGCTCAACCCCGCCCGTCTGCACGCCATGTACGGCGTCGCGGCGGAGCACTATCTGGAGTACGCCGCGCTGCGCGGCGACGCCAGCGACAACCTGCCGGGCGTGCCCGGCCTCGGCGAGAAGTCCGCGTCGGTCCTGCTGTCCCAGATGGGCTCGATGCAGGCCGTGTGGGCCGACATCGAGCACTGCGACGGCGCGACCCTCGTGGCGACGCTCGACTCCTACTGCGAGGAGCAGGGCACCCGCCGCATCGGCGCCGCCGTCCTGAAGCGGCTGGTCACCCCTGAGGCCAGGGAGCGGTTCGACTTCAACCTGGCGATGATGTCGGGGCGCACCGACCTCGACCTCGGCCTGACGCCCGACGTGCCGGGCAGCCCGGGGCTGCTTCCGCTCGAGCCGGACCGGGTCGCCCGGGTGGTCGGCCATCTCGGGGTCCCGTCGACGACAGACCTGGCGCTGCGGGTGCTGACCGAGCCACCGGCTTCATTCGATTCCTAGTGGTTGCGGCTCGCCCGCAGGACGTCATGCGGACAGTGCGTCCGCTTGCTCCATCCGCATGACGTCCCGCGGCGATCGACCTGGGCGTGCTAGCCCGAGACCCCCGCGACGGCCGCCTCGATCAGTGCGACCACCTCGTCCGGCTGCGAGACCATCGGGACGTGGCTCGACGCGACCTCGACGGTCGTGGCCCCCATCCGGGCCGCGAACTGCCGCTCGGCGTCGGGCGGGATCGCCTCGTCGTTCGTGGCGACGAGGTACCACGACGGCAGGTTGCGCCAGGCGGGCACACCCATGACGTCGCCGAAGGCCGACAGTGAGATCGGCTGCTGCACCGCGTGCATGACCTTGGCCTGCGCGGGGTCGACGTCAGCCGCGAAGTGGCCGACGAAGTCGCCCTCGGGCAGCCAGGCGAACCCGAGCGCGTCGACGTCCAGGTTGGCCAGGGCCGGGGAGGGCGGACCGCTCTCGACGAGCGCGCCGATCGACTCGCCCTCGTCGAGGCCGAAGGCGGCGATGTAGACCAGAGCTGCCACGTTGGGCGCGTCCTCGTTGAGGGCGGTGATGATCTGGCCGCCGTACGAGTGCCCGACGACGACCGTCGGACCGCTCCGCCGATTGAGCACCTGGCGCAGCCGCGCCACGTCGGCGGCGAGTGAGGACTCGGGGAACTGGGGCGCGGTGACGCCGTAGCCGCGCTCGTGGAGGCGGCTGATCACGGAGCTCCAGCAGGAGCCGTCTGCCCAGGCGCCATGCACCAGGACGATGTGAGGGAGATCGGTCATGGCGACGACGCTAGAGCGTTGGGCGCGCTCCCACCAGAGGCCGACCGAGATGTAACGGGCCGTTCACCAACCTGGGGGAAGCGACGTGAAGTCGGGCTCGCGGCCTTCGGCGAACGCCGTCAGTGCCTCGAGGTTGGCCGGCCCGCCCATCAGCTCGGCGAAGGCGGCGTTCTCCCGCTCGCGCGCCGCGGCGATCCCGGCCCGCAGCGGCTCCGTCATGGTCCGTTTCACGGCGACCAGCGACGAGATCGGCCGAGCGGCGAGCACCTCGGCGTGCCGACGTGCTTCGGGCAGCAGATCGTCGGGCTCACAGACGCGCCACACCAGCCCCATCGCCAGTGCCTCCTGCGCCGAGACCCACTCCGCGGAGAGCAGCATCCAAGCGGCGTCCTGACGACCGACCAGCTGCGGGAAGAGGTACGACGATCCCGCCTCGGGCGCCACGCCGAGGCTGGTGAAGGGGCATTTGAGCCGAGCGTTCGTCGACATGAAGGCGAGGTCGGCGTACCCCAGGATCGTGGCGCCGATGCCGAGCCCGACGCCGTTGACCGCGCAGACGAGCGGCTTCGGGAAGGCGACGAGCGCATCGAGGAGACCGAGGAAGCCGTGCTTGCCGGGCACGAAGTCGGGGTCGGTCGCCCGGGCGTGCATCTCCAGCAGGTCGGTGCCGGCGCTGAACGCGCGGCCGTTGCCGGTCAGCAGCACCACCGCCACTCCCGGGTCCTCGGCCGCCTCCAGCAGCGCCTCAGCGGTGGCGTCGTAGAGCGCCTCGTCGAAGGCGTTGAGCGCCTCGGGGCGGTCCAGGGTGATGGTGCGGACCCGGTTGCGGTCGTCGATCTGCAGCGTCATGGGCCAAGACTAGAACGTGTTCCAGTGTCCTGGGGTGCGGCTAGGGTCGACGCGTGGACGGGCTGGTGAGGGAGTGGCGACCCGACTGGCCGTGCTCGGTCGGCGCGGCGCTCGGCCTCCACAAGCGCGGCGGTGGCGACCCGACGTACCGGGTCGCCGGCGACCGGCACTGGCGCGGCATCCGTACGCCGGCGGGGCCGGCCACCCTCGCCATCGAGCCACGCTCCTGCGAAGGCGTCGTCCGGGCGGAGGCTTGGGGGCCTGGCGCCGACTGGGCGCTGGAGTCGGTGCCGACGCTGCTCGGTGCCGACGACGACCTGTCCGGGTTCGAGCCGCGCACGCCCGAGGTGGAGCAGGGCTGGCGCCACTACCGGCAGTGGCGGATCGGCCGCACCGGCCTGGTGATGGAGGCCCTGACACCCGCGGTCATCGAGCAGAAGGTGACCGGGCAGGAGGCGTTCGCGGGGTTCCGGATGCTCGTGCACCGGTACGGCGAGCGCGCGCCCGGCCCCGGCGCCGACCTCAAGCTCTGGGTCCAACCCTCGGCTGGCACCATCCGCCAGGTGCCGTCCTGGGAGTGGCTCCGGATGCACATCGACCCGGCGCGCTCGCGCGCTCTCGTCACCGCTGCCCGCGTCGCCGACTCGCTGGAGCGCACGGTCGGGCTGCCCGGCGACGAGGTCGAGCGGAGGCTGACCAGCCTGTCCGGCATCGGAGTATGGACCGCCGCCGAGGTCCGGCAGCGTGCCCACGGCGACGCCGACGCGGTCTCCTTCGGTGACTACCACGTCGCGCAGCAGGTCGGCTGGGCTGTGACGGGGCGGGACTTCGACGACGCCGAGCTCGCCGACTACCTGGAGCCGTGGCGTCCGCACCGCAACCGCGTCGTCACCCTGCTGCTGCTCACCGGTCGCAACCGGCCGCGCCACGGAGCCCGGATGGCGCCACGTACGCATCTCCCGGCCAGAGTCACGCGCACCTGACGGCTACCCAAGTTCGGGTAAACCATGGCCGCGCGCGATCGGCAGCCCGGGAGCGGGGTACGCGTAGGACATGTCAACACGTCGCGTCCTCATGATCCCGATCGTCGTCATGGCCGCAGCGGCCGTGTCGACGACCTCCGCCGCGGCTCCTGCTGCCCACGCACCGGCGAGCCCGGGCCAGCTCTTCGTCGTGCAGGCGGTCCCGGGCGCGACGTACGCCGTCTCGGTCGATGGCGAGGAGCAGACCGACAAGGCGGACGTCGGTGCCGTGCTGGGGCCCATCGAGCTGGACGCCGGTGACCACACCGTGCGTTTCGAGCCGGGCTCCGGAGAGCCCATGAGCGCCAACGTCCGCATCCGTGCCGGAGGGAGCGTCGACCTGGTCCTGCACCTGCCGGCCGACCCCGGCGGTGACCCGGTCGCGGACGTCTACCGGGTCTCCGCGAAGCCAGCCGCGCCGGACACAGCACGTGTCCTCGTCGCCCACACGGCGACCGTGCCGCCGGCCGACGTTCGCGTCGACGGACAGGTCGTGTTCGAGGACATCGCGAACGGCGAGTTCGCGACGGCCGACGTGCCTGCCGGCCAGCACTCCGCGGAGGTGGTGCCCGCGGGGACGTCCGATGACCCGATCCTCGGGCCTCTCGACGTCGACCTCCCGGCTGGGACGGTGACCATGGTCTACGCAGTGGGGACGCCGACGGACGGCTCGATGAACGTGATCAGCCACCAGGAGTCGATCGGTACGACGAACGCCGCACCGCTCCGGGAGATCGGAACCGGCTCGGCAGGGCTGGTCCGCACTCGACAGGTCACGATCTACGGGCGTTGACGCCGTGGTCCCGTCAAGGTCCCTCGTGGCAACCGGAGCCGTGGTCCTCGCGCTCACGGGTGCCTGTGCGGACGGTGACCGGCAGGGGACGCCGAGCGCGTCGACCCGCCCCGACGACGGAGTCCGGTCGCTCGACGCGCGTCCGGCCGAGCGCGCCGGTCCTCCCGCCGCCGAGCGACCGGTGAGTGTCCGCCTACCCAGCGGCACCGTCGTCCCCGTCCGAGCCGCCGGCACGCGCGGACGTGGTCTGCTCGACGTGCCCGACGACGTCACCGAGGCCGGCTGGTGGCGGACGGGTGCGCGGCTCGGCGACCCGTTCGGCTCCACCCTGATCGCCGGCCACGTCGACGCCGTCGACCAGGGTCTGGGGTCCTTCGCCGAGCTGCTCGCCGTACGAGAGGGGCAACGCCTGCGGGTCCGGTCGCGGGGCCTGGAGCAGACCTTCGCGATCCGGTCCCGGGAGCTCGTGTTGCGGTCGAGGCTGCGCGACGCCACCCGCATCTACTCGGTCCGGGGGCCACGCCGCCTGACGCTCGTCACCTGCGCGCCGCCGTACCTGGCCGATCGAGGTGGGTACCAGAACCTCGCCGTGGTCACGGCGGTCCCCGTGGGCCCTCCGCACGCCAGGAGCCGGGCGTGAAGCCGAGCTCGCGCGCTGTACCGCCCGGTCGCCCGGTCCGCAGCGGCCATGGCAGGTCGACGTCCAGGCCGGTACGGCGACCGCCGCACCGGATCGCGACCCGCGCGGTCGAGAGCGAGACGCCAGAACGCGAGCCGGAGCACGAGTCCGACCCGTCGGCACCCGAGCGACCGCGCAGCCGGCGGCGGAGGGTCGTCGCGGTCCTGGTGGGCGTGGGAGCGGTGCTGCTGGTGTTGGAGTGCGTCGCCATCGTCCGCTACCTGCGCTCGGACGACTCCGATCCGCAGAGCGCCGCCCCCACCGTCCTCCCGCTGCTCGCGCCGGTCGACCTCCCCGAGCGCGGATCGCTCGTGTTGAGCGAGATCCGCGCGGACGGCAGCGTCGAGGTGAGCCAGTGGCTCCGCGACGGCGACGGCATCGACGAGCTCTCGCTCGCCGCACCGGTGATGAACGGGCGGACCGGCTCGATCCGCGCCACCGACGGGAGACTCGTGGCAGCGGACGGCACCGTCATCGCCGACGACCTCACGATCGGAGCCGAATCCCGCCTGGTCCGGTTCGACGACTCGACGACCATGCTGCGCGCGACGTACGTCCTGCGCGGGGTCGTCGAGCGGAGCGCCACGGTGACGGGGCGGCTCAGCGCGCGCGTCGTCTCGCTCGACGCGGATCTGTCGGCGCTGTCCGGGCCGACGGTGGTGGTCGTCGAGGTGGAGGCGGGGGGAGAGGTGCGGGGCCTCGCGTGCGCCAACGCCCGCTCCGCCGTCGAGCTGCTCCGGCCGTGTGGGACACCGGACGGCTCGCGTTGGCGGGTGCGCCTCGACCCGGTGAGCCGCGAGGACCGGGTGGCGGCGGTGGTGGACCTCCCGTGAGCGGGGGTAAAGCCTCGCAGGCCCCCCGTTTGGGGCATGTACTTCCAAGCGCCCGAGGAGGATGATGGAGACGTCAGTGGCCCGGACCCCGCCATCGAGAGCCATGACCTCCATCGAGGTTCCGGGGATGGTCACTCATCGCAGGTTTCGCCGCTCGTCGTACACGTCGTTGCACACCGCGGTCGACCCGAGCAGGTTCGGTGCGGCGGTCGCCGCGCCGACCGTCCTGGTGCGTCGCTACTGGTTCGGCTCGTGGACCATCCTCCAGGTGGAGGGGGAGATGGACATCCAGGCACGCCCGCTCGTCCACGGGCTGATCGGTGACGCGGTCAGCCACGTCGCGTTCGAGCTCGACGGGGTGACCTTCCTGGACGCCTGTGGCCTGGGCATCCTGTTCGGCGTACGACGACGTCTCGGCGAGGCGGGCGTCGTGCAGCTGATCGCGCCGTCGCCGCCCGTACGCCGGGTGCTGGCGCTCACCGGCTCGGACGGCTTGTTTCCCACGATCGTCTCTGCCGACAAGGCGGTCGCGGTCCTGCTGGCCGCTGATCCCTGGCCGGTCTCATGAGGCGTCACTGACGCAGCGGCGCTGTAGGGTGCGACAGACCACGTGGTCGAAACCGCGTCCGCGTACGTCCGGTCAGGCGGGAGCCTCGTGATCGTCCAGCCACGTGGTCGCCGTTTGCGAGTCCGGTGAGCGGCCCCGGTCCCCGTCTCGCGCAGGTGCGGGCACTGGTGGAGAACGAGGACGCGGCGCCCGGGGACCAGCCCGGGATCGTCGGACGGATGCAGCGTCTCTGTCGGGCGGCGTCGGACGCGCTCACGGCCAGAGGGGTCGGCATCTGCCTGATCGCGGAGGTCGATGCCCAGTTGACGGTGGCGGCGTCCGGTCCGGTGACCGAGCAGGTGGAGGGGCTGCAGTTCGCGCTGGGTGAAGGCCCTTCCCTCGAGGCGCACGCGGCCCGCCGACCGGTTCTCTGCTCCGACCTCCGAGGCTCCGCAGGGACCCGGTGGCCGGGCTACGTGCCGGCCGTCCGGGCCTACGGCGTCCGGGCCGTGTTCTCCTTCCCGCTGCAGATCGGCGCCGCCCGGTTGGGCGCGATGGGCGTCTACCGGGAAGTGGTCGGCGGTCTGTCGGACGAGCACCTGGCGCAGGCGCTCACGTTCGCAGAGGTGGCGACGGTCGAACTGCTCGACTCGCTGCCCGCGCCAGGTGGGCCGCACCGGGTCGTGCAGGACGCCGTCGACAACCGCTACGAGGTCTACCAGGCGCAGGGCATGCTGACGGTTCAGCTGGGGGTGGGCCTGGTCGAGGCGATGGCTCGGATGCGGGCCTACGCGTACGCCCAGGATCGACTGCTCGGCGACCTCGCTCGGGACATCCTGGCCGGTAGAGTTGTCCTCGAACCGGACGAGCCATGAGGTCACGAGCAGGAGACACCCGAGCCTGGCCGCTGTCCGTGAAGGAAGTGCAATGACGATGGTTACCGCCGAGAGGCTCGCCGAGGTGCTCGTCGAGGTCGCCGACACCCTCGTCGATGAGTTCGACCTGATCGAGTTCCTCCAGATGGTCACCCGACACACGTCCGATCTGGTGCGGGCCGAGGGCGCCGGGATCCTCATCGCCGACCACCACGGTCGGCTCAGGCTGATGGCGGCCACCGACGAACGGGCCGAGACGGTCGAGCTGTTCCAGGTCCAGACCGAGGAAGGTCCTTGCCAGGACTGCTTCCGGCAGGGGTCGCCCGTGATCGACGTCGACCTCGCCGAGTCGGGCGACGTCTGGCCAAACTTCGCGCCACGGGCCGTGGCTGCCGGCTTCCGCTCGGTCCACGCCTTTCCGCTGCGGCTGCGCGGGACCGTGATCGGCGCGCTCAACCTCTTCGGGACCCAGACCGGGTCGATGACGCCGGCTGACGTCCGCATCGTCCAGGCCCTCGCCGACGTGGCGACCATCGGGCTGCTCCAGGAGCGCGCCATCAGCCGCGGTGAGGTGCTCACCGAGCAGCTGCAGGCGGCTCTCAACCACCGCGTGGTGATCGAGCAGGCGAAGGGGGTGCTGGCGCAGGTCCATGCCGTCGGTGTCGATGATGCCTTCGACCTGTTGCGTTCCTACGCCCGCAGCCATCGGCGAGGGCTGAGCGAGGTCGCCCGGGCCGTCCTCGAGGACCCGAAGAGCGTCCCCGAGCTCACCAGCCGCGCTTAGAGCAACGGCCGCAGGGGCGCCAGGATCATCTCGGTGAACTTGCGGTGCAGGTCGCGCGCCGCCCACTCACTCGCCGTGAGCTCGAGGCAGTTCGACTCGTCGGCGGCGTAGATCTCCTCCATGGTTGCCGCGAAGCCCGGGTCGATCACCTCGACGTTGATCTCGTAGTTGCCCTGGAGGCTGAGCCGGTCGACGTTCGCGGTGCCGATCGTCGACCAGGTGCTGTCGATCGTGGACGTCTTCGCGTGCACCATCGCCCCGCGGAAGCGGAAGATCCGCACGCCGGCATCGAGCAGCTGGGTGAAGTAGCCGCGCGAGATCCAGTCCGCGACGATGTGGTTGGACTTCAGCGGCAGCAGCAGGCGTACGTCGACGCCGCGCTGCGAGGCCGCCTTCATGGCATCCACGAAGTCCTGGTCGGGGCAGAAGTAGGCGTGCGTCATCCAGACCCGTCGCGAGGCCCGGTTGATCGCCTCGATGTACATCGAGCGGATCGGGAACATCCACAGCCGCGGCACGTTGCGGTGGAACCTGATCCGGGTCTCCCAGGTCGACGCGGTCTCGAGGAGCAGCGGTCGCTCCGACGTACCGATGCGTCGTCGGCGGTTGAGGTTCCAGAAGTCCGCGAAGGCGCGCTTGAGGTCCCAGACCCCGGGGCCCGTGATGCGCACGTGGGTGTCGCGCCACTCGGTGGCGTACGCCGTGCCGATGTTGTAGCCGCCGACGAACCCGACGGAGTCGTCGACGACCAGGATCTTGCGGTGGTCGCGGCCGTAGCGGGCGAAGTCGTAGAACTTCCAGCCCGCCGGGTAGATCGGGTAGCGCAGCACCTTCATCGTCGGCGGGAAGCGCTTGAACCGCGGCGAGACCACGAGGTTCGCGAAGCCGTCGTAGATGCAGTAGACCTCGACGCCGCGGTCGGCAGCGGCAGCGAGCGCGGCCTTGAACTTCTCGCCGACCTCGTCACCCTTCCAGATGTAGGTCTCGAAGAGGATCTGCCGCTGGGCTCCGTCGATCGCGGCCAGCATCGCGTCGTACAGGTCGCGCCCATAGGTGTACGGCGTCAGGGTGCCTCCGCCGACGGACACCTCGCGCGGTGGCGTGATGGGGAACGGCTTCGACTTCTTGCCGCGGCGCCGGTACGAGTCGACCAGCGACATGCCGATCGCCAGCGTCATCTGCACGCCGAACAAGGTGAGCAGCGTCCGCCGCAGCACTCGCAGCAGACGCTCGAGCGGGGACTGCGCAGGGCTGCTCACCGGGCCAATCTAGCGACCACGCGCAGGTGGCTACGCGCCGACAGCAGCGCTCAGCCGCTCCAACGAGAACTCCGTCACCCGCACCAGAGCCTCCTTGACCGACTCGCGGCGGCGTGCGTCGATGCGGATCACGGGTACGCCGGGGGAGAGAGCGAGCGCGGCTGCCACGTCCTCCAGCGGGTACGTCGCGGCGTCCTCGAACTGGTTGACCGCCACGATGAAGGGCAGGCCGCGCTGCTCGAAGTAGTCGAGCGGCGAGAACGCTTCGTCGAGCCGCTCGGTGTCGACCAGCACGATCGCGCCGATGGCACCCAGGCACAGGTCGTCCCACATGAACCAGAAGCGGCGCTGGCCCGGCGTACCGAACAGGTAGAGGACGAGGTCCTCGCCGAGGGTGATCCGGCCGAAGTCCATCGCCACCGTCGTCGTGCCCTTGCTCGGCACGGCGGCGAGGTCGTCGATGCCCTCGGACTGATTGGTCACCAGCGCCTCGGTGCGCAGCGGCATGATCTCGGAGACCGTCCCCACGAGGGTGGTCTTGCCGACGCCGAACCCGCCGGCGACGACGATCTTCGTCGATGCCGCGGTGCGCTGGTCGCTAGAGCGTGCGTAGTCCACGGAGCGTCCTCTCGATCAGCTCTCGGCGTTCGGCGAACGACGAGTCCTCTTGGATGGTGGTCTGCACCCGGACCTGCCCGAGCTCGACGAGGTCGGCGAGCAGCACCCGAACGACGCCGATCGGCATGGCGACCAGGGCAGAGACCTCGGCGACGGAGCGCCGGTCGCAGACCTCGAGGATCCGGGTGAGGTGAGACTCCACCGGGCCGGCGGTCGCCGCGCCGAGACGACGCAGGGTCGCCTCGACCGGTAGGTCGACGCGCGGGGTCGTGCGGCCCGACGTGAGCGTGAAGGCGCGCACGCGGACGGCCGGCGCACCGCTGGGCACGTCGTCGTCGGGCGAGGTGTCGGCTGCCATCGGGTCACCTGGGCGTATCACTCAGGACGCGGGCTCGAGCCTGGACCATCTGACCGACCCGGTCCACCAGCAGCGCCATCTCGTAGCCGACCTGGCCGATGTCGGCGGAGTCCTGGGTCAGGACAGCCAGGTGGGAGCCGTCGCCGACGCTCATCAGCAGCAGGAAGCCCTGCTCCATCTCGACCACGGTCTGGAGCACGGCGCCGCCGTCGAAGAGCCGGGCCGCCCCGACGGCGAGGCTGGCCAGCCCGGAGGACACCGCCGCCACCTGCTCGGCACGGTCCTCGGGGATGCCGGTGCTGGCAGCCATCAACAGCCCGTCGGCGGAGACGAGGATCGCGTGGGCGGCGGAGGGCACGTCCTCCACGAATCTGGTCACGACCCAGTCGAGCTCACGGGTCGGCTGTGCCACGGACGGGGCGAAGGGGTTCGCGTTCATGCTGGGTCGGCATCCTTCTGTGACGGGTCGGCGGGTTCGGCCGAGAGGCTGGTGCGGGCGCGCGACACCCCGGCGGCGTGGGCGGCCAGCCGTGCCCGGATGGCTTCCGGGTCGCGTACGACCGGGGGTGCGGCCGCAGTGACGCCACCCGGGACGAGCCGCTGGCCGGGGCGACGGACCGGAAGGCCGCCCGCGCCGAGCGCGTCGCTCGGCGCCTCGGTGACCCGGTGGGCCGCCTCCCAACCGGCCTCGACCTCGGTCGACGCCCAGCCCTGTCGCGCGCTCGTCGAGCTGCTGAACCAGTTCGACTGCAGCGTCGCGAAGATCGGGGACTCCTCGGCGCCGATCTCTCCTCCTGCGGACATGGGCTCGCGCAACGGCTCCCATCGAGGCTCGGGCACGACGGCGACGGGCTCGGCCTCGGGCTGGGATTCGGCGGCGACGACGACGGGCTCGGGCTCGACGGGTGCGGCCTCGACCGGTTCCGGCTCCGGCACCACCGCGGCCGGCTCGCTGACCCGCGAGGGCTGACGTTGGGGCAACCGGGTGAGCGCGTCGATCGCGGCGAGGTACCTGGTCGTCGACTGGTCCTCCCCCTGGGGCGGGGCCGGGGTCGTGGCCGCGGCCATCGGCGCGGGGCGGGGAGCGAGCGTCGAGGTGGGAGCCGCGGCGGCGACCGGTTCGTCGCTGGTCGCCGCGGCCGTCGGGCTGAGCGGCGAGACGACCGGGGTCGGCTCCGGGGCCGGCGCCGGCGTACTGCCGGGGAGGAGCGACGGGGGGAGCACCACGCGAGCGGTCACCCCGCCGCGGTCGTTGAGCTCGAGACGGACCTGGATGCCCCGGCGCAGAGCCAGCCGGCTGACCACCAGGAGGCCCATCCGGCGAGCGGTCTCGGCGTTCACCTGGCCGCCGGACGCGAGCTCGGCGTTGAGGCGGGTCAGGTCGTCGGCGGCGACACCGAGGCCGGCGTCGGCGATCTCGATCTCGACGCCGTCGGCAGTGCTGATGGCGTCGACCATCACCGGAGCCGTGGGCGGCGAGTAGTTGAGCGCATTGTCGACGAGCTCGGTGAGCAGGTGCACGACGTCAGGCGCGGCACCGCCGGCGAGGCGACCGTCCGGGGTCGACAGGATCTGCACGCGCTGGTAGTCGCGCACACCGGCGATCGCGGCCTGGAGCAGGTCGGCGAAGGTGAGGTCGGCGCCGTCGGCCCCCGGGGTCGGGGCGTCCGCGAGGACCATCAGGCTCTCCGCCGTACGCCGCATGCGGGACGCGAGGTGGTCCAGCCGGAAGAGGCTCTCCAGCCGGCGCGGGTCCTCCTCGTCCTGTTCGAGCTCCTCGATCAGGCCGAGCTGCTGGTTGATGAGCGTGGTGTTGCGGCGCGACAGGGTCGCGAACATGTCGCCCACCTGCGAGCGCAGCTCCGCCTCGCCTGAGGCCAGGGTCACCGCCTGCCGGTGCAGGTCGTCGAAGGCACGGGCGAGCTGGCCCATCTCCTCCTCGGTGGTGATGCCGATCGGGGCGATCTCGCCAGGGGCCTCGCCAGCGCGGATCCGCCCGACGGTCTCGGGCAGCTCCTCGTTGGCGACTTGGATGGCGCCGTCGCGCACGGTGCGGATCTGGCGCAGCATGGTGCGCGCGATCATCAGCGCGATCAGCACGGCGACCAGGAGGCACATGCCGGTGACCACGGCACTCGCGATTGCGGTGAATCGGGCCTGCCCGGCCGCCGCGGTCAGTTCGCCGTCGATGTCGGCGAGCAGATCGGCGGTCAGCTCGTCGTACGGCTCGTACGCCTCGGCTCCGCCCATGTCCACGCCGCCGGCCCGGATCTCGCCGAACCGCTGGGCATTGCTCTGGTTGAGCGCCATGACGCGGTCGTCGTCGATTCCGAGGGAGGTGCCGAGGCGGTCGATGGCCGCACCCTCGACGCCGACCTCGGCGGAGAGATCGACCGGGTTGGCGGTCGCGCCCTTCGCGTACGCGACCTGGAACTGCTGCATCGCGAGCGCCAGCCGTCCGTCGAGGGCTTGCGTGAGCAGCGGCAGCTTGGGTTCGGGCTGCGCCTGCTCGTTGACGATCTGGGCGATGAGCTGGGTGATCCCCTGGTGCAGCTGGCGCACCTGCGACACCGACTGGCCGACGCTGAGGTAGCCGTCGTTGGAGCGCAGCTGCTGGCTGAGGTAGAGGATCGACTCGACCTGATTGCGCTGCTCGTTGCTCAGGTCTGCGTCGACGGTGGCGGCCTCGAAGGCGCTCGCCGCCTCGTCGACCTTCGCGACCGCGGCATCCCGCTTGGCGTCGACGGCGGCGGTCTTGCGGCGTGCGAGGACAGCTGCGCTCTCCGCGGCGTCGAGGAACGCGACGGCCGAGGGCAGCACGGTCACCTGGCTGGCCGCGGCGGCGTGGTCGGAGCTCTCGATCACCTGGCGCGACACGCGAGCGACGCCGAAGGAGACGGCGAACACGAGCGGAAACACCAGGACGAGGGCCAGCTTGCGTCGCAGGCTCCAGCCCGAGACGTTGAAGAGCTTCTTGCGTGACATCGACATCCCCTTGGTCACGAGGCGATGATCAGAGCACTCAGACTCGGGTATTTGCGGACACCGGCAACATCGGCCATCTGGCCAGGAGCTCCCGCAAGAAGGGCTATGCCTGCTGCGCGTCGTCTCGCGACGGTAGCCCCTTCTCGTGGGACCTCTGTCGGATGGCCCGTCTAGGCTCGTGGCATGCGACCAGTGACCGATCTCGAGCGCCGGGTGGCGCCCTTCAAGGTCGTCTCCGACTACCAGCCGTCTGGGGACCAGCCGGCCGCGATCGAGGAGATCACCAAGCGGATCAACGGCGGCGTCCAGGACGTCGTGCTGCTCGGCGCCACCGGCACCGGCAAGACCGCGACCGTGGCGTGGGTGGCGGAGCAGGTCCAGCGGCCGATGCTGGTGCTCCAGCCCAACAAGACGCTGGCCGCGCAGTTCGCCAACGAGCTGCGCCAGCTCTTCCCGGACAACGCGATCGAGTACTTCGTCTCCTACTACGACTACTACCAGCCCGAGGCCTACGTCCCGCAGACGGACACCTACATCGAGAAGGACTCCTCGATCAACGAGGAGGTGGAGCGGCTGCGGCACTCGGCGACCAACAGCCTGCTCACCCGGCGCGACGTGATCGTGGTCAGCACCGTCTCCTGCATCTACGGCCTGGGCACGCCGCAGGAGTACGTCGACCGGATGCTGCGGCTGCGCGTGGGCGAGGAGCGCGACCGGGACTCGATCCTGCGGCAGCTCGTCGAGATCCAGTACACCCGCAACGACATGTCGTTCACCCGCGGCACCTTCCGGGTCCGCGGCGACACCCTCGAGATCTTCCCGGTCTACGAGGAGCACGCGGTCCGCATCGAGTTCTTCGGCGACGAGATCGAGCGGCTGATGACGCTGCACGCCGTGACGGGCGAGGTGATCACCGAGGACAAGGAGCTCTACGTCTTCCCGGCGACCCACTACGTCGCCGGACCGGAGCGCATGGAGCGTGCGATCAACGGCATCGAGCTCGAGCTGGAGGACCAGCTCGCGGCCTTCGAGCGGCAGGGCAAGCTGCTCGAGGCTCAGCGGCTGCGGATGCGCACGACGTACGACGTCGAGATGATGCGCCAGGTCGGCTCCTGCTCGGGCATCGAGAACTACTCGATGCACATGGACGGCCGCACCCGCGGCTCGGCGCCCAACTGCCTGCTCGACTACTTCCCCGAGGACTACGTGGTCGTGGTGGACGAGTCGCACGTCGCCGTACCCCAGATCGGTGGCATGTACGAGGGCGACATGTCCCGCAAGCGCAACCTCGTCGACCACGGCTTCCGGCTGCCGAGCGCCATGGACAACCGGCCGCTGCGGTGGGAGGAGTTCCTGGAGCGGATCGGCCAGACGATCTACCTGTCCGCGACGCCGGGCAACTACGAGCTCGACAAGGTGACGGCCGACGGCGGTCGGCCCGACGTCGTCGAGCAGATCATCCGGCCGACCGGCCTGATCGACCCCGAGGTCGTCATCAAGCCGACCAAGGGCCAGATCGACGACCTGATCCACGAGATCAACGCCCGGGTCGAGAAGGACGAGCGGGTCCTGGTCACCACACTGACCAAGAAGATGTCCGAGGACCTCACCGACTACCTGCTCGACGCCGGCATCCGCACCCGTTACCTCCACTCGGAGGTCGACACGCTGCGGCGCATCGAGCTGCTCCGCGAGCTGCGGATGGGGGAGTACGACGTGCTCGTCGGCATCAACCTGCTCCGTGAGGGCCTCGACCTCCCCGAGGTGTCGCTGGTCGCGATCCTCGACGCCGACAAGGAGGGCTTCCTGCGCTCCGACAAGTCGCTGATCCAGACGATCGGTCGCGCGGCGCGCAACGTGTCCGGCCAGGTGCACATGTACGCCGACAAGATCACGCCGTCGATGGAGAAGGCGATCGACGAGACCAACCGCCGCCGCGCCAAGCAGGTCGCCTACAACAAGGCCGCCGGGGTCGACCCGCAGCCGCTGCGCAAGAAGATCGCGGACATCACCGAGATGCTCGCGCGCGAGGACGAGAACACCCAGGCACTGCTGGAGACCTGGGCCGGCACGGCCGCGAAGGGCCGCGCCGGTGGGGTCAAGGCCCGCCAGCCCGTGCCCGGTCTGTCCAAGGCGGCCGCCGGCCAGCATGGCGCCGACATCGCCGGGATGCCGAGCTCCGATCTCGCCCAGCTCATCCAGGAGCTCACCGACCAGATGAAGAACGCCGCCGCCGAGCTCCAGTTCGAGGTCGCTGCTCGGATGCGCGACGAGATCTCCGACTTGAAAAAGGAGCTCAGACAGATGATGGAGGCTACGAAATGACGGACATCCGGGAAGTCCAGGTCACCTTCGACTGCGCCGATCCGCGGGCGCTGTCACTGTTCTGGAACGCCACCCTCGGCTACGAGTTCCCACCCCCGCCACCGGGCTTCGACTCCTGGGACGGCTTCTCGGAGACGCTGCCGGAGGAGAAGCGCAACATGGCCTCGGCGTCCGAAGACCCCGCCGGCGCCGGCCCGCGGATCTTCTTCCAGCGCGTCCCCGAGGGCAAGACCGTCAAGAACCGGGTCCACCTCGACGTCCGGGCCGCGCCCGGTCTCGCCGGCGACGAGCGGATGGCGGCGCTGGAGGCGGAGTGCGAGCGCCTGGTCGCCCTTGGCGCGACCCGGGTCGAGCGGCACGAGCCGAGCCCGCCGATGGGCGGTGGCCACATCGTGATGCAGGACCCGGAGGGCAACGAGTTCTGCCTCGACTGAGGCCGATGTAACGCTCCCGCCCAGTTCGTCGCTCTACTGGTGACAGCTCGTACTTGGGAGGGTTCTGATGAAGAGGTTCGGCACTCGCGCTGTGGGCGCGATCGCGGCGGTCCTACTGGTGACGGGGGTCTCGGCCGTGCCGGCCGCAGCTGCGGCCCGGTATTCCGCAGCCGCGCGAGTGGCGCAGGTCACCCTGAAGGCCAACGCCGTGCGAGTCGATGCGGGTAAGCCGCTGGTGCTGACGGGCAAGGTGCGCAACCGCCCGGCGGGCACGAAGATCATGCTCGAGAAGTTCCGTGACGGCTGGGGCTGGAGCAAGGAGCGCACGCTCAAGGTGGGCAAGGGCGGCGCCGTCCGCTATGTCGACCACCCGAAGCAGGCGGGCGCGCGCCAGTACCGGCTCGTCGTGCCGAAGGCAGGAGCCCGCCCCCGGGCGACCAGCAACGCCGTGCCGGTGACGGTCTGGCGCTGGATCAACCTGAGCGACCTCAACTACAGCCAGCGTCGTGCGACGTTCCAGGCTCAGATCGACAGCTTCCTGGACGGGGTCAGGTACGAGGACGTCATCCTCGCCGATCCCGTCGTCGACAGCGGCTACATGGCGTGGGACATCCGCGGCGAGTGCTCGCGGGTCCGCGCGTCCTTGGCCGCCACCGATCGCGGGACCCTGCAGTTCGCCCACGTCCGGCTGAGCGCGGACGGGGTGGTTCTCGCCGAGGGCGAGGTCGAGGACAGCAGCGGCCGCGATATCGGCGTCGCCGCCGACCTGCTCGGCAAGCAGAGCCTCCGGTTCGAGTGGGAGAAGCAGGACAGCGACGCTACGGCGGCGATGTACGAAGCCACGGTCTACTGCGCGTTCTGACCCGAGCTGCTGCGCGGCTCTATAGTTTGTCGCCGTGTCCACCGATCGAGAGCTCCTCATCCAGGAGATCAGCCACGTCCAGTTCACGCCCGTGCGGTTGCGCGAGGGCTACGACATGGGCGAGGTCGACGCGCTCCTCGAGCGGTTGCTGAGCGCGCTGCGGGCGGCAGAAGCGGTGGACGAGCTCGTCCGCACCGCCCGGTTCACACCCGTCCGGATGCGCGAGGGCTACGACATGGGCGAGGTCGACCAGTTCCTGGACCGGGTCGTGTCCGCCGCCGCTACGGCCGATCACACACCACCGAGGTACGAGGATGCATCCCCGCAGCCGACCGTCCCGCCGTCCGCCGGCACGGTGCCCGCGGCCCCGGCAACCAGCGTCGTCCAGGAGCAGCGCGGGCTGCTGGCACGGCTGTTCAAGCGCTGATCCCACCCAGGACCACGGCGGCCGTCTGCTCGACCCGGTCGTCGGTGTGCCCGTCGGGTCCGCGGAGGCCTCGGCCATCAGCCCGGGCACGGCGACCCGGGCCGGCGGAGTCGTGAGCAGCTCGGCGGTCGTCCGCACCAGCTCTCGGACGTCCTGGTCGAGCACCCCGGTGCGGCGCGTCTCTCGGGCCACGTGGTCGCGGAAAGCCGCCTCGTGCACCAGGTCCGCCAGGGTCGGTAGACAGCCGGTCGCGACGTCCCTGCCCGCTCTGCGATCGCGGCGACGGTCGACCGAGCCCGACGCCGCGATCGAGGTCTACACCGAGGCCACGTCGAGGTCGAGCTGGAGTCGCTGATGCCGCTGGCGATCCACGTCGGTGGCGGGTACGGCGGTGACTCGGACTGGGCCGGGCCGTCTGGCGCGAGACGGGCCAGAACCCCGAGGAGGGCTGGGGTCACTACGAGTACGGCGTCATCGGCGTGCACCACCCGACCGGGTTCAGGGACCGGTTCGTCAACGCCCCGCGAGCCGGGTGGAAGACCGCCGCGCCTAGACTCGCGGGAGTGACATCCGCGCCCACCACCATCACGGCTCGCGCCTGGTCGGTGTGGCTGGTCGGGCTCCTCGTCTACCTCGTCGCGGTCTTCCACCGCTCGTCGCTCGCGGTCGCCGGGCTCGCCGCGACCGAGCGGTTCGACATCTCGGCCTCCCAGCTGGCGACGTTCACGATGCTGCAGCTGCTCGTGTACGCCGGCATGCAGATCCCGGTCGGCCTGATGGTCGACCGGTTCGGCTCGCGGAGCGTGCTGCTCTGCGGCGTCACTCTCCTGACCGTCGCCCAGGCCGGCTTCGCGATCGCGGAGAGCTATCCCGCGGCGCTGGTGGCCAGGTTCTTCGTCGGCATGGGCGACGCGATGACCTTTATCTGCGTCCTCCGCCTGGTCGCGAGCTGGTTCCCCTCGCGCCGGATCCCGTTGGTCACTCAGCTCACCGGCACCCTCGGCCAGCTGGGCGCCGTGCTGGCCGCCGTACCGATGACCTGGGCGCTCGGGCACCTCGGCTGGACCAAGGCCTACCTGATCGCCGCATCCATCGGCCTGGTCCTCGCCGTCATGACGCTGCTGGTGCTCCACGACTCACCGACCCACCGCAACCTGCGTGGGCCGTCGCTCTCCTTCGCCGCCGTACGCCGCAGCCTGGCGATGTCATGGGCCCACCCCGGCACGCGGCTCGGCTTCTGGATGCACTTCTCGACCCAGTTCAGCGCCACGACGCTGAGCCTGCTGTGGGGCTACCCGTTCTTCGTGAAGGGTGAGCACCAGACGCCGGCGACGGCCGGCGTACTGCTCACCGTGATGGTGCTCGCCGTGATGGCGGCCGGTCCGACCCTGGGCTGGCTGGTGGGAGCCCACCCCTGGCACCGGTCCACGATGGTGCTCGCCATCGTGTCCGCGATCGTGGTGGTGTGGACGGTGGTCCTCTCCTGGCCCGGTCACGCCCCGACCTGGCTGCTCTTCGTGCTCGTCGTCGTGGTGGGCATCGGGGGACCGGCGGCGATGATCGGGTTCGACGTCGGGCGCACGTCCAACCCCCACGAGCGGTTCGCGAGCGCCAGCGGGATCATCAACCAGGGCGGCTTCGCGGCCAGCCTGGTGCTGGTGATCTCGATCGGCCTGGTGCTCGACTGGCGTACGCCGGGCGGCGGCTCGGACTACACCCCGTCGGCGTTCCGCTGGGCGATGAGCACGCAGTACCTCATCTGGGCGCTCGGCCTCGTGCAGGTCTACCGCTACCGGATCCGCACCCGCCGCGTGGTCGACCGCGACGAGCTCGAGGGGATCACCCCTCCGATCACCTGAGCCCGATGTAACGCGTTGGGGCCGTCGCGCGCTCTGTGAGGTGAGGCAGGAGCCACGGTGGCTCCCGACGAGTCTCGGACGGACAGCGGCCGGAAATACGGCGATGTCCGATCCCGCGGCTTACCGTGGGTGAGGGTTGCCCGATCAGGTGCCTCGAGATGAAACGGAGACTCAGACCATGAACCTCGCCAGCAAGCTCGGCGTCGCCGCCCTCGCGGCGGCACTCACCGCCGGCCTGACCGTCCCCGCGGCCACCGCGGGCAACGCCCCCGTGGAGCGCAAGGCGGCGTACAAGCCGACGCTGAAGGCGAGCGCGAAGAGCGTCGAGGCCGGCAAGAAGCTCGTGCTGTCCGGCAAGGTCAAGCCCGCGACCAAGGGCGCCACCGTGATCGTGCAGCGCAAGCTCGCCGGCAAGCCGTGGGTCAAGACCGGCAAGACCGCGGTCAAGAAGTCCGGCGCCTTCACGTTCACCGACAAGCCGAACGTCCCCGGTGTGCGGCAGTACCGCGTCGTCGTGCCGAAGGTCGGCAAGGTCAAGGCCGGCAAGAGCAAGCCGGTCAAGGTCACTGTGCTGACCTGGCGGGCCCTTTCGACCTTGCCTTTCCGCCAGCAGGAGTCCACCAGAATCCTGACCAACGCCAGCATTGCGGGCACGTCGTACTCCGGTTCGATCGGGCCCATCCCAGGCGCCGCCGAGGGCACTGCGGACTGGAACATCCCGACGACGTGCACGTCCCTCCGGGTCCGGCTCGGCAACGGTGACCAGACCGACGTGGGCGCGCAGGCCAACATCACGCTGGACGGTGGCCCCGGCCAGTTCGTGCACACGGGCTCCTACGGCCTGGGCAAGTCCGAGCTCAAGACGTTCGACGTCAGCAACGTCCTGCGGCTGACGTTCACCTGGACGTCGACCGTCGGCGCGAGCCCGGTACCCGCCGCCGGTGCGCAGCCGCTCCTGGCCCAGCCCGAGCTGCTCTGCTCCACCCCCTGACGCGTCTGGTCCCCGGCCTGGCGGCGCAGCAGCGCCGCCAGGCTGATCAGGGCACCGATCGTGCTGCCGATCAGCGCCTGCCCGATCCGGAACGACCACGGTGGCAGCGCCAGCACCGTGGGCGACGTGAGCGCGTGCGCCATGGCGCCGAGCAGCGATGCGAAGAGCACGGCCGACGGGAAAGCGGGAGCGAGAAGCTCACGGCGAGGATGACGGCCGCGGCGGTCACCAGGCCGGTGGCCTGCAACGGCGGGCGCTCTCGCCTGTCATCTCGCCACCCTATGACTCGACACTAGGGTGTTCGCATGACCGCCATTGACCTCGGCAGACCGGTCCAGGGAGACGTCGTCGAGCTGATCCTCGATGACCACCGACGCTTCGAAACCCTGCTGCGCGACCTGCGCAACAGCAGCTCCGACCGCGACGCCGTACGCCGCGCCTTCGCCGCCCTCCATGTCGCGCACGCCGAGGCGGAGGAGAAGTACGTCTATCCCAAGCTGCGCAAGAAGCACGCCGTCGGGGCGCACGAGGCCGAGCACGGCGAGGAGGAGCACGCCGAGGGCCACCAGGCTCTGCTCGCCGTCCTCGAGCTCAAGGGCACCGACACCCAGGCGTTCGATGACGCGGTCGAGGAGCTCGCGAAGGTGGTCAACCACCATCTGACCGAGGAGGAGCTCACCATCCTCAACCCTGCCCGGGAGGACGTCGGACCGCAGGTCCGCGCCGAGCTGGGTGAGCAGTTCGCCACCGAGCGCAACGCCCAGATCGACGCCGACTGCGGCACCCTCACCAACGTCCGCAAGATCGTCGCCGCCGCCCGCACGGAGGGCCTGCTCGACGACGACGAGGACTGAGCGGTGGACGTGGGGGAGCTCCAGGCGTACTGCCTGGCCAAGCCGGGCGCCTGGGCGGACTTCCCTTGGGAGCACGAGCACCCCGTGATCAAGGTCGGTCCCGAGGGTGCCGGCAAGATCTTCGCCTTCCTCAGCGCCACTGGCGTCGGAGTGAAGGGCGGCGCCACTCGCGAGGTCGCCGACGAGTGGCTCCAGCGCTTCCCGGGCGACGCCAGCGTGATGCGCTACATCGGCCGGTCGGGCTGGAACGACCTGTCCTTCGAGGGTGCCATCCCCGACGAAGAGCTGCTCGACGCCGTCGACGACTCCTACCGGCTGATCGTCGCCAAGCTGCCGAAGAAGCACCGCCCCGAGGGGTGGGACACCCAGGGAGTCGCCTAGTCCTCTGGCTGGCGCTTGACCACCGCGAGGCTGACGAGACGGGCTACGACGAGCGCGACGTAGAAGACCCCGGCGACCATCTCGACCATCGCCAGCGACCGGGCGTGCGCCTGCACCGGGAGGACGTCGGACAGGCCGACGCTCGTGAGCGTCGTGAACGACAGGAAGAGCAGCTCGAACCAGCTCCGGTCGCCAGTGCCGTCGGCGCCGATGAACGAGTCGGGCCAGAGCACCTGGCACGCGGCGTACAGGTAGGCGAATCCCCACGCGACGACGGTGAATGCCGCTCCGGTCGCGAACAGCTCGTCACGGGTCACCCGGTCGTCGTGGAAGAGATAGCGGAGCATCGCGTACGAGATGTAGAAGTAGAACGGCGCGTGGAACACCGCGGACAGCAGCACGATCGAGTCGGCGTGCGGCTGGATCGCCTCGAGGATGGTGAGGACCATCGCCGGCGCACCGAAGAGGACCGCCACCCAGGTCAGCGCAGGGCTCGGGCGTACGGCGGCGAGCGCAGCCAGCACGATGCCCAGCTGGACGACCCCGATCACGGCGCGACCCGATGCCGTCTGGGCGAAGAACGGGTAGGCGAGGACAGCGATCAGCTGCGCGCACAGCAGGATCGCGGACGGATGGGCGAGGGCGGTGTCGACGTGCTGCCGCGTCCTCACTCGGCGGCCTTGTCGTTGGGAGACCAGGGCTGTCCGAGCTCCTTGGCGCGCTTCTTCTCGAGCCTGCGAATCTCGCTGTCGATGATGTCCTGCCGTGACGCGGCGGTGCGGATCAGGTTCATCAGGCTGAAGGCGATGACGAACGCTGGCCAGAAGAAGTACGGGTCGAAGCCGTCTTTGCCCCATGCCGTCGCGAACCAGATCAGCGAGGTGATCAGGCTGGCCCCGAGGAACGAGAATGCGGCCTCGCGGCGCTTGCGCTCCCAGTGGCGGCGGGCGAGCAGCTCCATGTCGCTCCGGCGCGTGGGCACGGCACCGTGTGACGTCGCAGCGACCAGGTCACCCACGATCGGCACCAGCTCACCCAGGGTCCGCGACCCGGTCGCCTGCTCGGTGCGCTCGTCGAACTCCTCGCGGTCGAGCCGCCCGTCGGCGTACGCCTCCGTCAGCGTCTGCTGGACGACCCCGCGGTCGAGGTCCGACGCCCGCATGGACCGGTACTGCTCGTCGCGCGGGTCGTGACTGAACGACGACCAGAACTCTTTGTCCACGGGGTCATGGTAGGAGCCATCTGGCGCCGGGGGGTCTCGAGGCTCAGGCCTGACGGCCTTCGCACCTCAACCACCGTCACGGTGGTTGAGGTGCGAAGGCGCGCTGGCGCCGAGCCTCGAAACCACCTCTGCCGTCGGGCGGTCACGGTGGTTGAGGTGTGAGGCGCGCCAGCGCCGAGCCTCGAAACCACCGTTGTCCACAGGCGCGTCGTACGCCGTTGCTGCCTCCGCTTTCCGGTCGGACCCTGGAGCCATGCCTTACACCTACATCGTCCGCTGCGCTGACGACACCTACTACGTCGGCAGCACCTGGGACGTCGAGGCGCGGGTCTGGCAGCACAACAGCCCCGACCTGGGTGCGGCGTACACCCGCCATCGCCAGCCCGTCGCTCTCGTCTGGTGCTGCTGGTACGACTCGATCGAGCAGGCCTTTGCGTTCGAGAAGCGGGTCCAGGGCTGGAGCCGGAAGAAGCGCGAGGCCCTGATCCGTGGGGAGTACGACGACCTGCCGGACCTGTCGCGACGACTGGCCGTGCAGCGGCGGAGTGCCGAGCGGGATGGTGGTTTCGAGGCTCAGGCCTAGTGACCCGGATTTGAGATCCGCTGCATAAGTCGTCCGAGGCTGCTGAGGATCTGTT
>NZ_BAABKN010000007.1:0-67150 GCF_039543845.1 Nocardioides endophyticus
CCTTGGGACGTCCCGAGCGAGCCATACCCCCAGCCTACGACTAACGAACCGCATTTTCCATGCAGGACACTAGAGTCCTCAGTCGTGACCGCCCCGCCCGTCTCCCCCGCGACCGTCTCGCCCCGGCGACCCGTCCCGACGGCGATCCCGCGACCGGAGTACGTCGACCGCGAGGCGCCTGAGCGCTTCACCGGGAGCGAGGTCAAGGACGCCGACACGATCGAGCGGATGCGCGCTGCCTGCCGGCTCGCCGCGCAGGCTCGCGAGCTGGTCGGCAGCCACGTCGCGCCTGGCATCACGACCGACGAGCTGGACCGGATCGGCCACGAGTTCCTCTGCGACCACGGCGCCTACCCGTCGACGCTGGGCTACCGCGGCTTCCCCAAGTCCCTGTGCTCCAGCGTCAACGAGGTGGTCTGCCACGGGATCCCCGACAGCCGCCCGATCCTGGACGGCGACATCGTCAACATCGACATCACGGCGTACCTCGACGGCGTCCACGGCGACACCAACGCGACCTTCCTCGCCGGCGACGTCGACGAGGAGACCCGACTCCTGGTCGAGAGGACCCGCGAGGCGCTCGAGCGCGGGATCAAGGCGGTCAAGCCCGGGCGACGCCTCAACGTCATCGGCCGGGTGATCGAGTCGTACGCCGCACGGTTCGGGTACGGCGTCGTACGCGAGTTCACCGGTCACGGCATCGGGAGCGCGTTCCACTCAGGGCTGGTCGTGCCTCACTACGACACGCCCGACTACGACGACCTGATCGAGGTCGGCATGACGTTCACGATCGAGCCGATGCTCAACCTCGGCACGCACCAGTGGGAGATGTGGGACGACGGCTGGACGGTCGTCACGGCGGACCGTCGCCGCAGCGCGCAGTTCGAGCACACCCTCCTGGTCACCCCCACTGGCGCCGAGGTCCTGACCCTGGTCTGAGCCCCTGGTATAGGCGGAGTGGCGACGCAACGTCCCCGTAACAACGCAGTGGGTATCGTCCGCGCATGGATTCGCCCATGAGCACGCTGTTCGAGGGCTACTCGGGGACGCGCGGAGCGGCGTACGACGAGATGTTCGACGACGATGTCCTGCGTGCGCCGTACGAACGTCTGCGCACTTCGCTCAACGACCTGACGATCCCCGACCTGGCTGCCCGGGTCGAGGCGCTCCAGGCGAGCTACCTCGACCAGGGCGTGACCTTCGACATCGGAGGTGAGGAGCGCGCGTTCCCGCTCGACATCCTGCCGCGGGTGATCGAGACGGACACCTGGTCGACGATCGAGCGCGGCGTGCAGCAACGGGTCCGGGTGCTGGAGGCGTTCCTCGCCGACGTGTACGACGCCGGTCAGGTCTTCGCCGACGGCGTCATCCCGCGCCGAGTGATCGTGACCTCGTCGCACTACCACCGCCAGGCCGCGGGGGTCCGGCCGCCGAACGGCGTCCGCGTCCACGTCTCGGGCATCGACCTGGTCCGCGACGACAACGGCGAGTTCCGGGTCCTGGAGGACAACGTCCGGGTGCCGTCCGGGGTCTCCTATGTGATGACCAACCGGCGGGCGATCTCGTCCGCCCTGCCCGAGCCGTTCGCCGACCACCGGATCCGTCCGGTGGCGGGCTACCCGCAGCGCCTGCTGGCCGCGCTGCGCGCGTCGGCCCCGGCTGGTGTGCCCGACCCCACGGTCGTCGTCCTCACGCCGGGCGTCTACAACGGCGCGTACTTCGAGCACGCGCTGCTGGCCCGCACGATGGGCATCGAGCTCGTCGAGGGCCGCGACCTGGAGTGCCGCCGCGGCCGGGTGATGATGCGGACCACCAAGGGCCTCGCCCAGGTGCACGTGATCTACCGCCGCGTCGACGACGAGTTCGTCGACCCGGTGCACTTCCGGGCCGACTCGATGCTGGGGTGCCCCGGCCTGATCGACGCGGCCCGCGCCGGCAACGTGACCATCGCCAACGCGATCGGCAACGGCGTCGCCGACGACAAGCTCGTCTACACCTACATGCCCGACCTGATCCGCTACTACCTGAACGAGGAGCCCGTCCTCAAGAACGTCGACACCTGGCGGGTGGGCGACGCGGAGGCCCGCGAGGAGGTGCTCGACCGGCTGGACGAGCTCGTGCTCAAGCCCGTCGACGGCAGCGGCGGCAAGGGCATCGTGATCGGCCCGCGGGCGACCCCGGCCGAGCTCGTCGAGCTGCGCACCAAGATCCTCGCCGACCCGCGCTCGTGGATCGCGCAGCCGGTCGTGCAGCTGTCGACGGTCCCGACGTACGTCGACGGGATGTTCGGTCCGCGGCACGTCGACCTGCGCCCGTTCGCGGTCAACGACGGCCAGCGGGTGTGGGTGCTCCCGGGTGGCCTGACCCGGGTCGCGCTGGCCGAGGGCGAGCTGATCGTGAACTCGTCGCGCGGCGGTGGCTCCAAGGACACCTGGGTCCTCGCCGGCACGGGCCACGCCACGCGACCACCGGAGCCCGAGCTCGTCGTACCCGCGGCCCCGACACCGACCGCACCGCAGACGACCGGCCCGGCGCTGGCCGACCCAGGATCGGCCCAGGAGCAACAGCAGCAGCAACAGCAGGGAGTGGCCCGATGCTGAGCCGGATCGCCGAGTCGATGTTCTGGATCGGCCGCTACGTCGAGCGAGCCGAGGACACCGCACGCATCCTCGACGTGCAGACCCAGCTGATCCTCGAGGAGAGCGGGATCGACGAGCGCGAGACCTGCCGGATGCTGATGTCGATCATGGGCGCCGACCTCGAGCCCGAGGACGACGTCGACGTGACGACCGTGCTGCGCCAGCTCGCCTACAACCCCGACTCCCCCACCTCGATCGCCACCGCCCTCGGTGCCGCGCGCGAGAGCGCTCGCCGAGCCCGCGAGACGCTGTCGGTCCCGATGTGGGAGGCGCTCAACACGACGTACCGGGCGATCCCGTCGGGTCAGTTCCGGTCGATGCGGCCGCCGATGGTCTTCCAGTGGGTGCGCGAGCGCGCGGCGCTGATCAACGGCACAGCCGACGCCACGATGACCCGTGACGAGGGTTGGCACTTCCTGATGCTCGGTCGCTGCATCGAGCGCGCCGACATGACCTCTCGCCTGGTCGCCACCGCCGCCGTCTCGACCGGCTCGCCGTGGACCAGCACGCTGCGCGCGTGCGGTGCCTACGAGGCGTTCCTGCGGACCTACCGCGGTCTCGAGACCGACCGGGGCGCCGCGGAGTTCCTGCTCCTCGACCGGCTCTTCCCGCGTTCGGTGGTGTTCTCGCTCAACCGTGCCGAGCAGTGCGTCGACAACCTCGAGTCCTCCGGTCAGCGCGCCGGCTTCCAGAACGAGGCGCAGCGGCTGCTCGGCCGCACTCGGGCCGAGCTGGAGTACCGCTCGCTCTCCGACGTGCTCGCCGACCTCCCGCACGAGATGGAGCGCCTGCAGCGCACCTGCGCACTGGCGACCGACGCGATCACCCGCCGCTACTTCGCCGGTGCCGAGTCGCTGACCTGGCAGGGGGTGTTGTCGTGAGCATGCAGTTGCGGGTCGTCCACCGGACGACGTTCGAGTACGACGGCCGCGCGGTGGCGTCGTACAACCAGGCCAGGATGACGCCGCTGACCACTCCCGGCCAGATCGTGTCGCACAGCCGGGTCGAGGTCTCCCCCGCACCCTGGACGTACGACTACCGCGACTACTTCGGCACGGCCGTGACGGCGTTCGAGGTGCTCGACCCCCACGAGACGATGACGGTGACCGCGACGTCGACGGTCTACACCGACCGGGCGCCGGCGGGCATGCCGACGATCGGCTGGGACCAGCTCGCGGACCCCGACGTCGCCGACGAGTACACGGAGTACCTCGCCCTGACGTCGGCCGTGGCGCTGCACCCGGAGCTGAGCGAGCGGGTGAGGCGGATCCGCGCCGAGGCACGGCTTCCCGGTGACGCCGCCCGTGAGGTGTGCGCGCTGGTCCACCGCGAGGTCGAGTACCGCGTCGGGTCGACCGACGTGCACACCCGCGCGGCTGACGCGTGGGAGCAGCGCGCCGGGGTGTGTCAGGACATGGCGCACCTGACGATCGGCGCCCTGCGCACGCTCGGCATCCCGGCCCGCTACGTCTCCGGCTACTTCCACCCGCACGCGCGGCCGAAGGTCGGCGAGTCCGTGCCGGGCGAGTCGCACGCCTGGGTGGAGTGGTGGGACCACGGCTGGCACGCCTTCGACCCCACCAACGACTCCGAACCGGGCGACCGGTACGTCAGCGTCGCCAGCGGCCGCGACTACGGCGACGTACGCCCTCTCAGCGGCATCTTCTCCGGTGCCACGACGTCGGCGATGACGGTGGACGTGATTCTGACCCGCCTGGGATGAGATCGGATACGGTAGCGGCGCTACCGTCACTTCTCGGGGGAGAAACCGCATGTTTCGTCGTGCCGCCATCGCCGTCTGCGGCGCCGTCCTGCTCGTGGGCTCGGCCCTCAGCCTCGCCACCGCCGAGGCGAGCAACTCACACGATCGTGCACCGGCGCCGCTGCTCAAGCTCGGGAAGTTCCGTCACGACTTCTCGCCCAACAAGGACGGCTTCCACGAGAAGCTCAACATCCCGGTGACGCTCGGCCGGAGAGCGTTCCTGACCGTCCGGGTCGTCGACCTCGACACCAAGACGGTCCTCGCCCACCCCGGCCAGGTGATCTGCCTGGGCGGCAAGTGCCGGCTGGCTCGAGGCACTCACACTGTCCGGTGGTCCGACATCGTGCACGTCTTCGACCGTGGCTCGTACGCCGGCGACCCCCGCGGCAGCTACCGCCTGACCTTCCGCGCGTCGACCCCCAGCGGCGACCGGCGGGACACCGCGCGGACCGTCGTCACCTGGCGCGACCCGGTCGACCTGGACAACGACGCCGAGCACACCATCCACTTCATCTCCCCCAACGGCGACGGCCGCCAGGACCGCCTCCGCGTCGGGTACGACGTGGAGCAGGCCTCACGGGTCCGCGCGGTCATCAGCAACACCTCGCTCCAGACGCGCGAGACCACGGTCGTGGACCGACTGCGCGTCGGCCGCCAGGTGGCGGGCCACCACACCTGGACGTGGTCGCCGGAGCAGGGCTCCGCGCGGCCCGCCGACGGCTACTACTCGGTGACCCTGATCGCCGTACCGCTCGCGCAGCGGCCCGGCAAGGGACGCGCCACCGTCCCCGTCAGGGTCGACACGGTCGCGCCCGACGCGACGACGAAGTACACCCGCACCACCGTCTACCCGGCCACAACCCTCTTCACCGACGAGATCCGTCTCAAGTTCGGCAAGGACGTCGTCATACCTCTCTCGATGCATCCGTCCGTCGAGCGGATGGCACTCTCGTCCGTGCCCTGAAGCCACAGTCCATTCCCTGCGTCAACGACTGGGAGGGCGAGAACTGCGCATTGCTGCGATGGGACGGCCGCGACGCGGCCGGTGCGGTGCAACCCGCCGGCTCCTACGTGCTACGCGCCGTAGCCTCGGACGTCGCGGGCAACCAGGCCGTCGCGAGCAACCCGCTGACCGTCTCCGACCAGCCGCTCGTCGAGCACACGAAGACCACGACCCTGCCCGCGGTGCAGTGGGGCCCGGTCGCTACGCCGTGCAGCTACCCCGGGCCGCAGATCTGCATCTACCAGCCCCCGGTCGCCTCCGACCGCTTCCCCGGCGGGTTGTCCTTCCGCTCGGGGTCCGGCCCGGCAGACGGCATCTTCACGGTCCAGGCGGAGACGGGTCACGAGCAGTTCCGGGTGACGGCCACCGGGGGGCCGACGACGCCCGGGGACGCCGACACCGCCTCGCTCAACGGCACGCAGATGCAGGGCGAGGGCAGCTTCACGTCGGACTGGATCCCGATCACGCTGACGTCGAGCCGCCTGATGGCCGAGGGCACCTGGTCCACCTCTACCAGCGGTGGCAACGACTACGACGTCGCGTCGTACACCGTCGAGCAGACCTACTTCGCCCCGGCGTCCTGAGGCTCACTCGCTGCGGTTGAGCTGCTCCTCGACGCGGAGCACGGCCAAGCCGTAGTCCCAGTCACCGCTCATCGCGGCCGCGAGCCGTAGGTGCGGCAGCGCGTCGGCGTACCTGCTCTGACGCTCCAGGCAACGACCGAGCGCGTGCTGCGCCCAGTCGTCGGTGGGGTTGTCGGCCACCAGTCGCTCGAGGTCCGCCTGGGCGTGCTTGAGCTGCACGCGGATGAAGTAGGCCCAGGCCCGCAGGCTGAGCAGTCCGGTGTTGTCGGGGTCCTTCTCGAGCGCGGGCTCGAGGACCTCGAGGGCCTCCTTGGGCGCGCGGCGCGCGAGCAGGTCGTACGCCGTGCGGTAGGCCGACTCGGGTGCCGCCGTCTGACCGGGGAACACGACGGGCGGCGTGGGCAGCATGTCGTCGTTCATGCCCCCACAACGCCCGCTCAGGGGATGGGATTCCCGGGCGGGTCGTCGTGCAGGATGCGCTGGAAGAGCACGTGATCGCGCCACTCGCCGCGGAGGAAGAGGAACCGCTCGGCGATGCCGTACTGCTGGAACCCGCTGGCGCGCAGCACGGCCTGGGACGCGGTGTTGTGCAGCATTGTCCCGGCCTCGAGCCGGTGCAGCCCGATCCTCGCGGCCTGCACGACGACGTGCCCGACACCGGCCTTCGCCAGGCCCCGGCCGAGGTGCTCGTAATCGATCCAGTAGCCGACCGTCCCCGACTGCAGCACGCCCCGGACGATATTGCTGAGCATCACCCGGCCGACCACCCGGTCGTCGTACCAGACCAGGTAGAGGTACGACCGGCCGTCCGCCGTCGCCATCAGGTTGCGCGCGACCTCGGCCTCCTGGCCCTCATCGGTGTAGAAGCTCTCCGGCCGGTCTGGGTCCCACGGCTCCAGGTGCTCCCGGTTGCGCCGGAACGCCGCCGCCAGCGCCGCCCCGTCCCCACTCTGCAGGTCCTTGATCGCGTATCCCTCAGCCACCACTGCGCCAGCGTAGTTGGGCCGCCGCGCCCAGCACCGGTGGTTGAGGTGTGAGGCGCGCCAGCGCCGAGCCTCGAAACCACCCCGCGGAGTCAGATCGGGGTTGTTCATACGTTCGTCCGGACGTCGCTGCCCTATCCTTGACTCGCGGACGGGCTGGCTGGGCGACCGCGTCATCGTGTGACCGAGAGGGAGCACGATGCCGAGGAAGGTCCGGGCTCCACAGGGCGAGGTGGTGGGTAACACCCACCCGGGGCAACCTGCGGGACAGTGCCACAGAAAACAGACCGCCTCCCACCGTTTCGACGGTGGGCGGTAAGGATGAAACGGCGGTGTAAGAGACCACCAGCGGCCGGGGCGACCCGGCCGGCTAGGCAAACCCCACCTGGAGCAAGATCAAGAAGTTCGGAGCCCTCGGGCACCGGATGCGCGCACGTTCGAGGGCTGCCCGCCCGAGTGCGCGGGTAGATCGCTGGAGGCGGCCGGCAACGGTCGTCGTAGATGGATGGTCGCCACGCTTCGGCGTACAGAACCCGGCCTACAGGCCAGCCCGTCCGCAAAACCGGGTCTGACCTGCGGAAATGCGATCACGACACCGCTGTCGTCTGCACATAGTTCGCAAGAAAATTACCCTTGCGAGCGCCAGCGAGCGTCGTCGAGACCCCCGCAGCAAACCGCCGACGCCCGCCATCGCCAGTCGCTACTGTCCGGTCGTGTCCGCCGACGAGAAGCAGATAAGGCTCCGGTACACCGGGACGCGCCGTATCTGCGGAACGTCGCTCGAGGCGCGCACCGAGGCGATCTACGAACGCTCGACGAAGACCGTGCGCTGCCTCGACCACTCCCCCCGCGGACCCGGTGGTTGAGGTGCGAGCGGAGCGAGCCTCGAAACCACCGACAGACCCGATCGACGCCGGCACCCCCGGAGCCTCCGCACGTCGTGAGTACGAGCGCCGTCAGGCCAAGCGAGAGACACGCATCCGCAAGAACCACCCCAAGCTCGGCGGCCTCATCCTCGCCATGACCGACGACCCGCAGTCGACAACCGCCTGGGACACCGGCGCCATCGGCGAGGAGCGACTCGGCCAGCGGCTCAACGAGCTCTCCTCCGACACCATGCGCGTACTCCACGACCGCCGCAACCCCGGCACCCGCGCCAACATCGACCACATCGCCGTCACCCCGACCGGCATCCACGTCATCTAGGGGAGCCCGGCTTCGTACGCGGCGATCACGAGATGGACCCGGTCGCGAGCGCCCATCTTCGCGAGGATGCGGCCCACGTGAGTCTTGGCCGTCAGCGGGCTGACGACCAGCTCGTCCGCGATCTCCTGGTTGCTTCGGCCCGCGGCGATCAGCCGAAGCACCTCGCGTTCGCGTGGCGTCAGGCTGGCCAGCCGCTCAGGCGCAGGCGCGTCCGGGTGACTCAAGGCACGGGTGATGACAGCCCTGGTCGCGCCGGGCGACAACAGCGCCTCCCCCGCCGCGACGGTGCGGATGGCGTCCAGCAGCGCGTCCGGACGGGTGTCCTTGGGCAGGAACCCACACGCCCCCGCGCGAAGGCCGCGCAGTACGTTGGTGTCTGTCTCGAACGTGGTCAGGATCAGCACCTTGCTGCCGCTCGGTCCATCGGCGGCGCAGATCTGCCGAGTCGCCTCGATGCCGTTGGTGCTCGGCATCCTGATGTCCATCAAGACGACGTCGGGGCGCAGGTCCCGGGTAAGCGTCACCGCCTCGTCGCCAGTGCCGGCCTCCCCGACAACCTCCATGTCATCAGCCGAGTTGACCAGCAGCGCGAACGCGCCGCGCACCAGAGTCTGGTCGTCTGCGAGCAGGACCCGGATCACGACGGCACCCGCCAGATCTCTGGCAGCGGCAGGCTGGCCGACACCTCGAATCCTCCGGATCCCCCCGGACCGGCGGACAGTTCGCCGCCGACGGCCTGCGCTCGCCCTGTCATCCCGGCGATCCCGAACCCGGCCGATGTCACGGTTGAGTTCGGTCGCGCAGGCCCGGGATCGTCAACCGCGATCCGCAGCCGGTGGCCGTCCTGGTCGAGGCGGACGGTGGCGTGCTTGGCCGTCGAGTGTCGAATGACATTGGTGAGCGACTCCTGGATGATCCGATAGGCCACGACGGATACCGTCGACGGTAGCTCGTCCGGGAGCCCGCCTACCTCCACGTCGACCCGGACATCAGCAGCCTCTGCCATCTCCACCAGGCGCTGCAGCTCGCCGAGGTCGGGCGCTGGTTCGATTGGCTCGGCCTCGCCACCATGCAGCACGTCCAGAACGGCACGCAGCTCATGCAGTGTGGCACGGCTCGTGTCCGACAGGTCGTGCAGCGTGCTGGACAGCTCCTGTAGCGACGCATCCCCGCGGCCCGGCAGCTGGTCGATCAGGTGCGCGGCGACGGACGCCTGGACGTTCGCGACCGCGAGGCCGTGCGCCAGGACGTCGTGCAGCTCGGCAGCGATCAGGACTCGCTCCTCGGCGACCCGCCGTTCGACCTCGTCGGCACGCTCCTGCTCGAGCCGCGCGGTGACGGCGGCCTTCCAGTCCTGATGGAAGCGGACCGCCAACCCGGCAAAGAAGGCCATGAACACCCAGCCCGCTCCGAGGAGAGCATCGCCAGGTGCCCCCGACGCCTCGGCGGCACCGAGCGGCACGATCACCGCGGACGCCGCCACCAGGGCAGCGACGGCCCGCCGCGGTGCCTCGCTGTAGCGCGCCGCCGTGAACGCCGCCACAAGTGAGGCCGGCATCGTGGCCTCATGGGGATAGTCGAGGAGGTGGTACGGCGTAGAGACGGCGAGGACCGCGAGGAGGGCGAGGATCGGCCAGCGCCGGCGGGCCAGCAACGGCACCGACATCGCGCCCAGGAGGGCGATCGCCCACAGATCCACGCTTCGCTCGTGGTCCATATCGACCGACTCAAGCGTCACCGCGACGACGATGCCGAGCATGAACGACCCCGCCGCCAGCAGCCAATCGGCTACTGGCGGACGGAGCGCCGTCATCGTTCACACACGGTCATCGACACTGCCCTCACTCGCGCGCCAGAGCTTGCTGGGCCACCAGATCCGCGAACCCAGCGACATCGTCAGTGCGGGAACCACGATGGAACGCACCAGCAAGGTGTCGATGAGCACACCGACGGCGACCAGTATCCCAAGCTGGATGAGCATGACGAGCGGCAGCGTGGCGAGCACCGCGAATGTCGCCGCCAGCACGACGCCGGCAGAGGTGATCACGCCACCGGTCACCGCGAGGCCACGCTTCGTGCCCTCGACGGTGCCGTACCGGGCTGCTTCTCCGCGTACCCGGTCCATCAAGAAGATGTTGTAGTCGACACCGAGTGCGACCAGGAAGAGGAACCCGATCAGGGGCACCGACGACTCCCAGCCGGCGAACCCGAGCACATGTTCAAACAACAGGTTGCACAGTCCGAGGGATCCGAAGAACGACACCACGACGGTGGCGATCAACACGAGCGGAGCGACGACCGCCCGCAGCAGTAGCCCGAGGATGACGAGCACCACCAGCAGGATCAGCGGCATCACCCGATTGCGGTCGCTCTTGTTGGTCTCGTCCGTGTCCAGCAGTTCGGCACTCGGCCCGCCGACCAGCACGTCCTCACCGGCGACCTTGTGCAGGTGTGCCCGCAGCCGCTCGATCGTTGCCGTCTCGCCCGCGCTTTCTGGCGAGTCGACCGGGATCGCTGAGATCTCCACCCAGTCGTCGCTGGCCCGGCGAATCTCGGCGTTGGCAACCCCGGGCGTACTTTGGACGGCGGCCAGGACGTCACTGCTTTTGTCCGGCCGGCTCATCACCCTGACCGGCTGACCGCCTTGATCGGGGAAGCGCTCGTCGATCACCTTCGCCCCGGTCACCGAGTCCGGTGTCGAACGGGCGAACTGGTCCAGCTGCGGAAGCGAGCCGTTGGCCCCCACTATTCCCAGCGAAAGAGCGCCCAGGACTAGCAGCGGCACCGCCCAGCTGACGACGCGGCGGCGCGCAATCAGCTCGCCAAGCCGAGCCCACCCCGATCCAGATGAGTGTGCCTCACTCCCGAAGCGCGGCACGAACGGCCAGAAGACCCGGCGCCCGAGCACCACCAGCAAGGCCGGGAAGAACGTCAGCATGACGAGCAGCGCGGAAACGATACCCGCTGCACCCACTGGGCCGAGACCGCTGGTGCTGTTGAGATCCGCGACCAACAGGCACAACAGGCCGGCTGCTACTGTCCCCGCCGAAGCTAGGATCGCGGGGGCGGCCCCACGCAGCGCCGCCAGCATCGCGTCGATCGGCCGCTCGTGGTGGTGCAGTTCCTCGCGGTAGCGAGACACGAGAAGCAAGGCGTAGTCGGTGCCCGCGCCGAAGACCAGGACGATCAGCAGTGCCGAGCTCATGCTCGTGATGGTGAAGTTGAAGACCTGGGTGAGTGCGTACACGGCACCCATCGACATGATCGCCGCGACCCCGACTGCCGTGAGCGGGACCAGCCACAGCAGCGGACTGCGGTACGTCAGGATCAGCAGGAGCGCTACCACGAGAGCAGTAGCGAGCATCAACTTCGCGTCGACGGTATCGAAGACCTCGTCCATGTCGGCCCCTATCGCTGACGGACCGGTGACATATGCGTTCAGACCGTCCGGTCGGTCGGCGAGAAGGTCACGTGCATCGGCTACCGAGATGGCCTCGGCCTCATCGGCGACCCACTCGCGGTCGAGTGGTAGCCCGAACATCAGGGCCGTGCCGTCGTCGGAGTCGACGATCTGCGGAGGCGCATCAGTGTCGTTGCCGAATCGCTCCGCCAGTCCGGTGTAGCCGCGTACGGCCGCCTCCCGATCACCCGGTTGGAGGCCGCCGGCTCGTTCGTACACGACCACGAGCAGGCCATCCTCACCGCCGGGCAGACCGGCCGTGGCCTGGAGCACCTTGGTCGATTGCGCGCTGGCCGGCAGATAGTCGGCCTGATTATCGCGAGTCACCGAGTCGAGCTTGCCGGCCAGTGAGAAGCTGCCCACCACCATCCCGATCCACACAGCCAGCATGAGCCACGGCAGCACGGTCTTGGTCCGTGATTTCTTGGGTCTGGTCTCGGCACCGGAGTGGCCAGGCGCCCGTAGTGCAGAAGTCATGGTGATCACGCTCTCAAGCCAGCAGAGGCTGGTGCGTCTGGCCAAAGGAGACACTTCGCCGTACTCCACGCGGAGTACGGCGGGACGGCTGGGGCGGGCGGCTAGGGCGGACGACAGAAGCCGAGGCGGGCGCAAAGTGGCTGCCCGGAATCGCCCCTGGACCTGCCGCCCTCCAGGAAGGACTTCGGGCTGTTGCCTACCGCCGCGCGGCAGATCGAGACCACCCTGGATGGCGATGAGGTGTACGTCGAGGACGGGGTCTTTTCTCTGATCGGCGCGCTCGGGTTGCGGAACCGCTGACACGCGGTCATACACGCGACCGCAACGGCGCGGGTGCGTCCTAGTGCCGCCAATGCCCGTCGACCGATCGCTGACTGATCTGTTCCCGTTGGGCGATCGGCACGCGGGCGACATCGAGCATGCCGCGCTGAGGAGCGTCGAGGTCGCTGGGCTACGCGGCACAGCGGGTGAGACGTCGTGCCGAGCACGGGACAAGATGGGCGTGTGTGACGAGTGGTCGGTAGCCGAGGATGCCGCGTTGGCAGTTCGTGCTGGACGCCGTCATGGCTGCCGCCTTCGCTGTGGTTCTCGTTGGCCTCATGGCTGCCCGGAATCAGGGGTCCTGGTTGTCAGTGGTGTGCTTGCTTGCCTTGGCGCTAGCGCTACGTCGCCGCCATGTGTGGTTGATGATCGGGCTGGCGGTACTAGCCGGTTTGGTCCAGCTCCTGTTGACCGACGTGGTGTATCTGGCTGATGCGGCGCACGTGCGTACGCCGTCTTGTTCTTCACCCAGGTTCTCCAGAGCGGTGGTGGGGAGCCGATTGAGACCAGGTTGGCCGAGGGGTCCGTCTTCGCGATGGGCACGGCTGTGGTCATGCTGGACGGTTGGACGGCGGGCTACATCCAATGGCTGACCGTCGCGCCATGCAGCCGATGCGGATGCGCGGTTGGACGCGGCCGAACGGCGCCGGCTACAGGATGCGGTCGACCGGGAGCTTCGCGCTGAAGTCCTCCTCTGGCTGCCTGAGTCGGGAACGCATCAGGGTCAGCTCGGGTCAATACCCACCGAGAATCTTGGATCGCTGATCGCAGTCGACCTGCATCCTTCCGCAAGTGCGCCGGCGTCGGCGGTAGCGTCGCCACCTTCTGCGGCCCTGGAGTCTCAGGGCGAATCGCGCCCCTCCACCTCGGGCCCTGCTGAGTCCGGCGTGCCCGACGCAATCGCCTCGAAGTAGCGCAGCATCTCGACGGGGAAGGGCAGCACGAGCGTCGAGTTCTTCTCCGCCGCGACCTCGACCATCGTCTGTAGCAGTCGCAGCTGGAGCGCGGCCGGGGTCCCGGCCATGGTCCTCGCCGCATCGGCCAGCCGCTTGGACGCCTGGAGCTCACCGTCGGCTGTGATGACCCGGGACCGACGTTCGCGCTCGGCCTCGGCCTGTCGCGACATTGACCGCTTCATCGTCTCGGGCAGCGTGACGTCCTTGATCTCGACCCGGTCGATATCGATGCCCCAAGGCGCGGCGGGGCTGTCGAGCATCACCTCGAGGCCCTGGTTAAGGTGCTCCCGATTGGACAACAGCTCGTCGAGCTCACTCTTCCCGATGATCGAGCGCAGCGAGGTCTGCGCCACCTGGGCGATCGCGAACGCGTAGTCCTGGACCTCTACGACGGCGCGGATCGGGTCAACCACCCGGTAGTAGAGGACGGCGTCAACCCGGACCGTCACGTTGTCGCGGGTGATGCCGTCCTGCGCGGGGACCGGCATGGTCACCACCTGCATGTTGACCTTTCGCAGGCGGTCCACCACCGGAATGATCTTGGTGAAACCCGGCCCCCGCGCGTCTGGCTGGACCCGACCCATTCGGAACACGACGCCGCGTTCGAACTGCTGGACCACCCGCGCGCTGGCCGCGCCGAGTCCTCCTGCGAGCACGGCCATCGCAGCCAGCGAGTAGAGCAGGACGTCCATGACGCCTCCGGTCGGCGAGGAGAACCTCCCTTTCAGCGTACGTCGCCACCCCGGGTCATGGCCCGATCGCTCGAAGCCGCTTCAGGCATGAGCGGCGATCGCGTCCGGGCACCGTACGTCGCACACGTGTAGACCGCCGGGCCCGGTCTGCGGCGACCCGCACACATGCGCGATCCGCGCTCACCAGCAGTGTCTTAACGCCGCCAGTCGGCGCCTCCCGATCCGCGTCGGCAGTCGGGCCGATGTCTCCCTTTCCTGCCAGGCCCGGTTCATCGGTGACCGGTTCGTCTCGGGTCAGGCCGAGCGGTTCGTCGCGTGGGGCCGATCGGGTGAGATCCAGGTGGCACCATCGCTGCGCGGGTCCGAGCCTGCCCTGAGGGTCCCGGTTGAGGTGACGGAGCAGACCATGGCGTGTCCGACCTCCCCGTCGAGTGCCGGGATCGTCTGCACTGGCAGGTCGAAGGCCAGCAGCGCCGCCAAGGTCGTTGAACCCCACGCGGTAGTCGCCGGGCTCGACGTCGTTGACGCGGTAGTGGCCCGACCCGTCCGTCACGGCGTACCCGACCCCGGCTCCGTCCTCCCCGTAGACCGCGACGCAGACCAGGCCCAGGCCGACCTGCTGCCCGTCCACGACCTGGCCGGCGACGACACCGGTGGTGGCGATGCCGAAGTCGAGCGCGAGCTTGATGGACCCGGAGGCCCCGTCGTACCCGTCGACGGCGATCCGGTACGTCGTGCCGGCGACAACCGGGAACGAGATCCGGCCCTGTCGGCCGCCGGAGGGGGTGTCGTCCACCGAGCCGATGAGGACCAGGTCACCGACGGAATCCCCGGTGTAGACCGCCAGCAGCGTGTCGAACGAGCTGCCGGCGAGGTCGACGTCCACGCTCCCGTAGTCCGGCGCCGTCCAGGAGAACCAGACCGACTTGCCGCCGGCGTTGTCCGCGTGGCTCCGCTCCCCCGGTTCCTTGGTCGCGGCGGCGTTGCTGCCGGTGACGGTCACGGGGGCGCCGGTCAGGACCTGGGCGTCCGCGAAGTTGTCGTTCGCGGGCGCCGCGAAGGCCGGCGCCGGGACGGTGACCAGTCCGGCGATCCCGATCAGGGCTCCGAGCAGTAGGGACAGGAGCCGCCGGGGCGACCGTCCGAGCGAGGCATGGACCGGACGCGTGACGACGACATGGCGGTGACGGTAGCCACCCCCCAGCAAGGCCGTGGGCTTTCGTCAACAACGGTCCGCCCGGGTGGCGGAGGACACAGCCCACAGCGTGCGGGGCAGGACCAGTCTCGCTAGAGCCGCAGCCTCTCGACGAGGTCGTCGCGGCGGGTGACGTCGAGCTTGCGGAAGGCGTTGGCGAGGTAGTTCTCGACGGTGCGGACGGAGAGGCCGAGGCGCTCGGCGATCTCCCGGTTGCGGAGTCGCTCGGCGGCGGCGGTGACGACAGCCCACTCCTGGCGGCTGAGGCCGGAGGCCGCACGGGCGTCGGGGGTGGCGTTGCCGGCGCCGTAGCCGGAGGCGAGTGCGGCAGCCTCTGGGACGTCGTACGCCGCCGCGGTGGCAGCGGCGTCGGCGGCCAGGCCGAGGAGGCCGGCGGCGGCGAGGTCGCGCGCGACGTCGAGCAGTACGGCGCCGTCCCCTGCCGCGGCGACTGTCGCGTAGCGAGCCAGCAGTGGCACGAGCGCGGCCTCGGGAGCGAGGGCGGCCGCCTCCTCGAGCAGCGGGAGTACGGCGTCGGGCCGCCCGAACCGTACGGCGGTCGCGGCGGTGAGCGCGGCGAAGGTCGTGTGGCTGGTGTCGATGCCGCGTCGTACGGCGGCCGCGATCGCCTGCGCGGCACCATCGGTGTCCCCGTCAGCGACGAGCAGCCAGGCGTCGGCCTCGGCCGCGTGGAGGTCCGTGTGCACGTTGCACAAGCGACCGTCCGGCGGCAGTTCGGCGAGGGCGGTCCGGGCGATGTCGAGCTTGCCCGCCGCAGCGGCGGCCGTGGCGTGCAACGCGATGGACGGGCCCAGGGCGGCGACGAAGTCGCCTTCGGCAAGTCGGGTCACGGCGCGCTTCGCCGCGCGCATCGCCCCGGGCAGATCGCCGGCGAGGAAGCGCGGAAGCGCGAGGGCGTAGTCCCACATCCCGTTGAACTGGCCGCGATGTTGCGCGCGGTACGCGTTGGCATGGGCGGCCGCGTCGCCGAGTCGCGCGTCGACGACCAACAGGAGGTACCAGAGGAACTCGACGGTCTCAGCTGCCGGCCGTCCGGGGCTCGGGTGCTCGACGACGAAGGCGCGAGCCTGCTGGGCGGTGGCCCGCGCCGCGGCCAGGTCCCCGGCGTACATCCCCTGGTGAATGCTGAAGATCAGGCGGCGCATGGTGGCGACCGGGTCGTCGGACTCGGCCTCCGCCGTCGCCGGCAGCTGATCCGACCCGGCGCCGTCCGAGCCCGCCATGAACAGGATCTCGGCGAGCGACGTCTCGAGCGCCGCGCGTACGGCGGGGTCGGTCACCCCGTCGAGCACGGGACGCAAGGTCGACGCCGCGCGGTCGGGGTCGTGCCGTCGGATCGTCCAGTGCATCGCCGCGTTGTCGACCGCCGCGACGAGCGCCGGGCCGTCCGCGACCGGGAGCAGCTCGGCGTACGCGTCGTCGGCAGCGTCGAGCTCGCCGCCGAGCGACAGCGCGTCGGCAAGGGTGACGAGCGCGCCGACGGGCCTCGGCTCCCCCACCGCGGCGGCCCGGTCGAGCGCGCGACCGGCGAGCTGCGCTGCGAACGCCACGTCGCCGCCGGAGAGCGCGCGTGCTGCCGCCCACGCGAGGCCATCGACCGGTGCCTGCGCACGCGGCCGCAGTACGGCCTCGAATCGGAGTGCGTCACGTTCCTCGTCGCTGAGCAGGTCGGCGAGCTCGATCAGCAGCTGGTCGGACTCGGCGAGTCGATCGAGTGCGACCGGCAGCGGGCCGCCGGCGGCGAGCAACGCGCGCACGCCGGAGGTGCGCACCAGCTGATGGATCACCGCGGCGGAGGCGTCGTCGAGGTGCTCGGCGCCGTCGACCACGAGCACGGTCTGCACCTTCGCCGACGCAGTCGCCATGTAGAGCCGGTGGACGCGGTCGGCGAGCGGCTCGCCGGCCTCCCCTGGCGCAGCGGCGAGCACGGGGCCGAACGCGGCCAACGGCAGACCACGCAGCTCGGGCAGCGCGACGACGTCGATGACCCGGAACCCGTCCGCCGCGAGCCGATCGGCGATCCGGCCCGCAACGGCGGCGCCACCGAGCGACTCAGGCACCCGCACCGCCGTACGACGCCGCGCGCCGATCACCCCTGCCAGTCGCTCGATCATGTCCCACCTATCGGCGCCGACCCCGGCGACTGGAGTGATTCTTACTCTAGGTCGCGTGATCGCGGGCTGAAATACGCTAACCGCCTGTGAAGATCAGCAGGGGACGCTCGGGGTTCAGGGTCGTTGCACACACGGCGATCGGCGTGCTCGCCGCCGGAGCGCTGGCGTCCGTCCCGGCGGTCACCCGGACCGCTCCCGCCGCTGCCGCCGCGACGTACGACCACACGTACACGATCGGCTGCGGGGCCCAGGGCGTCACCGACCTGCTCAACGCGTTCAAGGACATCGGCGGCTACTGGTCGTACGACGAGCTGCAGAGCGGTCACCGGCTCGCGCAGAACGGCGAACGCGACCACATCGTCCTGGCGGACGACTGCACCTACGACTTCACCGGCGCCTTCGACGGGGCGAGCGCTCTGCCGTCCCTGGGAGGCGGCTACTACGCGACGACCGTCCGGGTGACGATCGATGGGAACGGGTCGACGTTCGCACGCACCGGCAGCGCCCGCTACCGGTTCCTCGCGGTGCAGAACACCTCCTCCGAGCTCACCGTCAACGACCTCACCCTCTCCGGCGGCGCGGCGCCGCACGGCGCCGGCATCCACGCCGACCCGTTCATGACCGAGCTCTGCGGACCGCTCGGTGGCATCTCCGGGTGCTCCGACGCCAACGCGGACGACGGCGGCAACGGTGGCGCGATCGCGAGCGTCGGCACGCTCCGCCTCAACGACGTGACCTTCATCGGCAACGCCGCAGGCACCGGCCACCAGGGCTACTCGAACAACCCGCGCAGCACCGGCGGTGCCGGCGGCGCTGGGGGCGCCGTCTACGGCAGCCCGGGCAGCTGGGTCATCGTCGACGGCAGCACGTTCACCGGCAACCGGGCGGGCGCAGGTGGCCAGGGCGCGGACTCCGGACGGCCGTTCGCCGCCGCGGGCAACGGCGGCAACGGCGGTGACGGCGGCGCGATCGGGGCCTTCGGTCACCTGGAGGTGACGAACTCGACGTTCCGCACGAACGTCGCCGGCGGCCCCGGCTCCAGTGGCACCAACCTGCTCGGGATGGGCAGCGTCGGCGGCATGTACGGCGACGGTGCCGCGGTGGCGATCTCCGGCGCCGCGGCGACGATCGATGCGAGCAGCTTCATCGACAACGGCAACCTCGGCGGTCGCGGCGGAGCCGTGGCGGCGCACAGCGCGGTCACGATCACGAACTCGACGTTCCAGCACAACGGCGCGAGCTACGGCGGCGCGATCTCCAACGTCGCCACCACCGTGAACGTCCGCAACTCCGTCTTCGTCGACAACTACTCCGACAACACCGGCGACGTCATCGCCGGGGCGTACGGCGGCACGATCGACCTCGCCAACTCGGTCATCAAGGTCTCGAGCGGCAGCACCCGGGCCCCGTGCAGCGCGACGACGGCCGGGTACGCCGACGACGGCGCCCACGCCAACGAGCCGCTGACCTACACGCTGCACAGCAACTTCGGCGACCTGACCGACGGCGGCGCCTGCACCGCCGCCGCAACCGGCGGCTCCGGACTGCCCTCGAGCCCGGCGCTCAACGGTGGCACCACACCGAGCTTCGCGCCCTCCGCGGACAGCCCACTGCTGGACGCCGGCGACCCGGCGTACTGCCCGACGCACGACCAGCGCGGCCTGCCGCGCGACACGAGCGACGGCGGCTGCGACATCGGCTCGGTCGACCACTTCACCTGGCCGACGACGACGCTCACCGGCCCGGTGCTCGACCCTGCGTGGGTCGCCGCGAACGGCGGCAACCCCAACGGCTACAAGGGGATCACCCAGGACTACGCGCTGAAGTACTTCTTCTCCGCTCCGGTGATCACCGACCCGGCTGCGCGCTACCGCCTCACGGTCTTCAGCAACGGCGTCCAGCACGAGTACGACGAGGACAAGAACGGCGATCCACTGCGCGACCTCTCGCTGCTCCCGGTCAGCTTCTCCGAGGCCGGCCCGGCCAGCGCCGAGCTCTGGGTGGGCGCCGTGGACCAGTGGCTCAAGGTCGCCACGGCGACGCCGTTCCGCGTCCTGCGGTCCGCCAGCACCGCGCCGACCCTGAGCGTCTCGATGGACGGCGGCGCGGCCAAGCCCCGCCTCAACGCCGTGGTCGACGAGTTCTCCACCCACCACTACGTCGTCACCGTCACCGACCCGGACGAGGACGCGAGCTGGTCGTTCGCGCAGGCGCCGAGCTGCGGCGCGCAGGCGACGCTCAGTGAGCTCACGGTCGCCGCACACTCGTTCGCCTTCGACTGCACGTTCGGCTCCGGCGGCGCGGGCGTGGGGTCGCAGCTCACCGCGACGGTCGTCGACGACCAGTTCGACAAGAGCGGGAGTCCGATCGTCGGCTTCATGACGGTCACCGACCAGCCCACGCAGTTCGGCACCCTCACCGGTCCCGGTCGGATCCCGATCGACACGATCGCGCACTACACGTTCACGATCAGGGACGGACACGACGACCTCGTCGCGCTCGCCGCCGACCCCACCTGGACCATCGTCTGCGGCCGCCATCTCACCGGGCCGACCAACACCCAGACCAGCGTGGACGGCACGACGCTGACGACGACCTTCGACTGCACCTCCGACGGCACCGGCCTGAACTCGTTCAACAGGCTCGTCCTCCAAGACGGCGTGATCGTCAGCAACGACGCGACCTCCGTCGTCTTCAACCCGGACGGCTCCGGACCCAGCAGCGTGACCCACACTCACCCCGTCGCGTTCAACGTCGTCAGCCAGGTGACTGCCGACATCAACCGGGTCTACGAGATCGGGACCGGCAACCCCAACACCGCCGGCAACGTCCGGCTCGGCCCGATCAACCACCCCACCGCCAGCGACATCGCGCACACGCGGATCGACTGGGGCGACGGCACCGTCGACACCGTCGACGGCTGGCCTGGCTCGACGGGCGACTGGGCGACCTTCACCCATCCGTACGCCACGGGCGGCAAGCACACCGTGACGGTCTCCGTCGACCTGAACGCCGACCCGGGCACCTGGATCTCCGTGGTCACCTCCGATGTCTGGGACTACGACTCGGCGACGCCGGTGCTCTCGCTGCCGGACGCGATCACGCTGAGCAACGCCGTCCCCGGCCAGTCGGACCGGGTGCACTACACGGCGAGCGTCACCGATCCGATCAACGGCAGGTACGCCGCGACCTGCAGCGTCGCCGACGGCGCGACGGTGCCGGTCGGCACGACCACCGTGCACTGCTCGGCGACGGGCAACGGCCAGACGGTCACCGGCACGTTCGAGGTGTCCGTGCGCGACCTCCAGCCGCCGGTCGTGGGCACGCCGACGATCACCCAGGACAAGCGCGGGGACGGCGTGCACGTCGGTCTCGACGTGCCGTTCACCGATGACGCGCCGGCGACCGGCAAGGCCGTGTGCGACCCGGCCGACGACTCGGTCTTCGCGCAGGGCACCACCCTCGTCGTCTGCACCGCGACCGACGCCGCGGGCAACACTGCGAAGATCTCGTTCGCCGTGGCCGTCGCAGACGGCACGGGCCCGGTTCTCAACGTCCCGTCGTCAGCCCTCGGCACCTCGCCGGACGGCTCCGGCGTGCCGGTGAGCTTCAGCGCCACGGCCACGAGCGCGACCGGTGCCGCGCTGACGCCGTCCTGCGCCCCGGCGTCCGGGAGCGTCTTCCCGCCGGGCACGTCGACCGTGTCGTGCTCGGCGACCGACGCCGCCGGCAACGTCACCGTCGCGAGCTTCCCCGTCGTCGTCAGCGGCGGCACCGTCGCCACCTGGGGCGACCTCTCCCAGCAGTTCCAGCGCGGCGGCGGCATCGTCCAGGCGCGGCGGACGGTCACCGTGAAGCTCGGCGCCGACCTCACGGCGGCGGCGGACAGCGACGGCGTCGGCGACCAGCTGCAGCTGAGGTCCGACGACGACGCGACCCTCGACCTCGCCGGCCACGACCTGAGCATCGACGCGCCGTTCGGCCTGCCCGCCATCGGCGTACCGGCCGACGCCGACCTGCGCGTGATCGACTCGATCGGTGGCGGCAGGCTGACCCTCACCGCGCACGCCGGCGCCGCGGCGATCGGCGGCGGGATCTGCCAAAGCGCGGGTGACGTCGCGATCGACGGCGTCTCCGGATCTGCGGTCTCGTACGCCGACGGCCAGATGACCGGCGCAGCAGGCATCGGCTCCGGCGCCGCGCCAGACGCGGCGACGCTGGCCAACTGGGGCGGCGCGGTCGACATCCCCGGCGACTGCGCGGCCTCGCTGGACGGCGGCACGGTGAGGTTCACCGGCGCGAGCTACAGCGGTGCGCCGACGACGGTGAGCGCGCCCGACAGCGCGGTCGGGGCCGCCATCACCTGGACCGAGCCGACCGGCGGAGCGACGCCGACCCGGCTGAGCACCATCCACGTCGACGACGAGTCGGACGGGATCGCGTTCGCTCCGAGCGGCCTGCTCACGGTCGACCTGCAGGGCGGCACGAGCACCGACACCGCGCCCGGCGGCCCGCTCACGAACCCCGACCACGTCCAGCTGACCGAGCCCACCAGGCTCGGCTACGTGTTCGGCGGATGGCGCAAGGGCTCAGCGACGGGTCCGGCGTGGAGCTACACCAGCGAGACCGCGTCGACAGACCCCGAGTCGCGGACGAGCTTCACCATCTACGCCAGCTGGATCCCGCTCGCCGCCGGCGACTGCCACTCGTTCGTCACCGGGTGTCAGCTCGTGCTGCAGTCCGACGACGACGTGGTGCTCGACCTGCGCGGCAGGTCCTGGCGGCTCGACGGCGGCAGCCACGGCGCCGGTATCGACCTGCCGGCCGGGGCGACGCTCACCGTGGTCGACTCGGTCGGCGGCGGGCAGCTCGACGCGGTCGGCGGCGACGGCGCAGCGGGCATCGGCGGTGCTGTCGGGCAGGCGGCGGGCACGCTCGTCGTACGCAGCGGCGCCGTCCTGGCCACGGGCACCGGGGGCGCCGGCATCGGCGGTGGCGCCGGGGCCGACGGCGGCACCGTCACGGTCTCCGGTGGCTTCCTGAGCACGATGAGTCACTCGTGGTCCGATGGAGCAGCCGGCGCCGGCGTCGGGGCGGGCGACGGCGGGGCGGCCGGAGGCACGCTCACCATCCACGGCACCGAGTTCGCAGACACCGAGAGCGGCTACCCCACCGACACCGCGTCCGGCGTCGATGCTCCCGGCGCCGAGATCAGTGTCGAGTCCGGCGCCCAGGAGTTCGAAGGCGCCAGCGGCCCGACGGTGGGCCTGTGCAACGACGCGTCGTGCACCGGGTTCTTCGTCGCTCTCGGCCACCCGGCGACGTTCCACCTCAACGGCGGTGACGGGGGTGACTACGTGAACGACGGCGACACGCGCCTGTACGAACCCAGCCACCGCCTGCTGTCGTACGTCGAGCCGACGCTGACCGGCTCCGAGTTCGCCGGGTGGTACCTCGACGCCGCGCTGACCGATCCGGTGCGTGCCCGGGCGTGGTTCGACGGCCCGGTCCACCTGTACGCGAAGTACGCCCCCGCAGTTCCGGAGCTCATTGCCGACACGGACCCGGCGCTCGACACCGACGCCCCCCAGTTCTACGGCACGCAGGTCGCCGTGACGCCGCCGTCCTTCGACACCGACGACGTCACGCCCCACTACGAGTGGGTCCGCTGCACCCGCATCGCGCCCATCAGCTGCGCGAGCATCGCGGGCGCCGCGGACAAGCCCACCTACACCCCGCGCCTGGCCGACCTCGACCGGCAGCTCAAGGTGAAGGTGACGGCGACCGCGGACGGCACCGCGCCGTACGCCTGGACCAGCGGCACGACGCGGGTCGTGCAGACGGGCAAGTTCGTCGCAGGTCAGGCGCAGTACACGAACTTCGGAGGGCCGACCGTCGGGCAGACCCTCTCGATCGCGTTCCCGACCTGGAACGAGAAGCCGCAGCGCATCGACTACGTCTGGAAGCGAGACGGCACCCCCATCGCCGATGCACCCGACGCGGCGAGCTACGTCGCCCGGGCGGCCGATCTCGGCGCCACGATCTCCGTCGCGGTCACCGCGCACGGGGACGGCTACGACAACTGGACCTTCACGGCGACCGCCAGCAACGCCGTCGCCAACGGAATCCTCACCGACGCGCCGCAGCCGACGATCGCGATCACCGCGCCGCCCGGCTCGAGCGACACCACGCACGCGCTGATCGGCAGCAAGCTCACCGCGGTCCGGGGAGACTGGCCCTCGGAGACCACGTTCGACTACCAGTGGTACGTCAACGACGGCAGCGGCGAGGTCGAAGTCGACGGTGCGACGAGCTCGACGTACATCGTGCCCAGTGGGTCGACGCACGACTACCTCTCCGTCCGGGTGACCGGGACTGCGCCCGGCTACCAACCGAAGACGATGATCAGCGACGCGCTACGGGTCCCGGCGCTCGACGTCGAGCTCCCCCGGCTCCAGGTCGATGCGAGCAGCGGCAGCTGCACCGGCCTGACGTCGCAGGACGCGCTCGCGCTCGGCCAGGTCGTCTGCGCCGTCGTACCGGACCTGCCGGCCGGCACCACGCTCGGCTCGTACCAGTGGTTCCGCGACGAGGACTCGGTCGTCTCGGTGCTCGGCGGCAACCGCTACTACCTCGACAGCGCCGACGTCGGCCACACGATCACCGTCACTGTGACGGCGACCGCCCCCGGCTACGACCCGGTGACGGTGACCAGCGCGCCCGGCCGCGCGCACGTCTGGCCGGTGCTCAACAAGACCGCGCCGGAGCTGTCCGGCACGGCGGTCGTCGGCAAGTTGCTCACCGTCACCAACGGCACCTGGACCTGGCTGCCGCAGCACTGGACGTACACCTGGCTGCGCGACGGGGACGTGATCGGCGGAGCCGGAGGTGCCTGCAGCGATGGCGGCAACTGCGCTGCGGTGAGCTCGTACGCGCTCCAGCCCGCGGACGCCGGCCACACCATCACGGTCGACGTCGAGTGGCGCTACGACGCGTCCGACGACAGCCCGCGCGAGCAGGCGCTCGACGGCAAGGCCTACGCGACGAGCAACGGTGTCGGCCCGATCGCCCTGGCCACCCAGACCGCAATGCCCGTCCCGACCATCTCGGGCCCGGGCAAGGTCGGCACCACCCTGACCGCCAATCCCGGCACCTGGGACGACGGCGTCACCCTCCACCACCAGTGGAAGGACGGCGACACCGCCGTCGGCACCGATACCGCGCAACTCACCCTCACCCCGACCATGAACGGCCACACCATCACCGTCACGGTCACCGGCCACAAGGACGGGTACGCCGACGCCACCAAGAAGTCGACCGGCATCACCGTCACCGACGGCGACCTCACCGCAACACCGACCCCGACCATCTCCGGCACAGGCAAGGTCGGCACCACCCTGACCGCCACCCCCGGCACCTGGGACGACGGCGTCACCCTCCACTACCAGTGGAAGGACGGCGACACCGCCGTCGGCACCGACTCCGCGCAACTCACCCTCACCCCGACCATGAACGGCCACACCATCACCGTCACGGTCACCGGCCACAAGGACGGGTACGCCGACGCCACCAAGAAGTCGACCGGCATCACCGTCACCGACGGCGACCTCACCGCAACACCGACCCCGACCATCTCGGGCCCGGGCAAGGTCGGCACCACCCTGACCGCCAATCCCGGCACCTGGGACGACGGCGTCACCCTCCACTACCAGTGGAAGGACGGCGACACCGTCCTCGGAGCCGATGGGCCTCTGGGGATCACCGCGGATCAGCTGGGTCGCACCCTCACCCTGGCGGTCAGCGGCGGCAGGCCCGGCTACACCTCGGTCACGAAGACGGCCACCGTCACCGTCGAGCCCGGCGATCTGACCCCGGCCACTCCGGTGATCAGCAAGGCGGCACCGGCGGTCGGCGACACGATCAGCGTCGAGGTCGGCGCCTGGGGTCCGGGCGCCGTACACACCACGCTGCAGTGGTACGCCGACGGCGTACCGATCGCGGACGCCACCTCCGCGACGCTCACGGTTGGCCCGGCGCAGCTCGACAAGAGCATCACGGTCCTGGTCACCGGCACCGAGACGGGCTACACGGCCCGGCTGATGGCGGCCGCGGCGACCGCCAAGGTCAAGCCCGGAAGGATCACCCACAGCGGATCGGTCGCGATCAGGGGCAAGGCCAAGGTGGGCGCGAAGCTCGTCGCCCGACCGGGCAGCTTCAAGGCCGGCGCCTCGAAGATCGCCCTGAAGTACCAGTGGCTGGCGAACGGCGCGGTGATCAAGAAGGCCACCAGGTCGACCTTCAAGATCGGCACCGCCCAGCGGGGCAAACAGCTCAGCGTCAAGATCACCGCGGCTGCGACCGGCTACGCCAGCGCCTCCTTGACCTCGGCCAAGACGAAGAGAGTCGCCAACAGGCCGGTCAACCGCTGACGTCTGCCACTCGGACAACATCTGTCACCAAATCGGCGTTTCGCGCGCGACGACTGATCCGGTCGCGCTACATTCCTGCCGTTCTTCCTGAGGCAGCCAGCCCCCTTCCGTGCCGCCAATGGGTCCACCCCCGACCCTCGGAGCAGTGCATGGACGCCGGACACCACATCTTCACGCTGGCCCCCAATCTTCCCTTCGCCCTCGTCGACCGACTTCTCACAGCGGCCGAGACCGCGCTGACCGACGGCGGCGCCGCGCGCGTGTGGGTCGACCCCAACACGCGCGACATCGCGGTGATGGCCGAACTGCCCGGCCCTCGCCCGGGCGACTAGCCCCCTCCGTTTCGGGACCTGCCACCTGGGCACCGCAGGAGGGTGAGCGCCTCCGCCTCTGCCCGGCCGCAACGCGGCGTCCCAGCCTGGCTGGCGGCCATCGCGTACGGCGCGGCCGTCATCGTCGTGGCAGCGATCGGCGGCGCGGCGGCGAGCTCCAGCGCGGAGACCTACCGGAGCCTGGACCTGCCGCCGTTCGCCCCGCCGAGCGCCGTCTTCGGTCCGGTGTGGACGGTCCTCTACGTGCTCATCGCCACCTCCGGCTGGCTGGTCTGGCGGCGCGTGGGCGTGGACGCCGCGATGGTGCCGTACGTCGTCCAGCTGGTCCTCAACGCACTGTGGACGCCGCTGTTCTTCGCCGCCGGGTGGTACGGCGTCGCGCTGATCGAGATCGTCACGCTGCTGGCGGCCGTGCTCTGGACGATCGTCGCCTTCCGGACCCGCTCACGCGTCGCGGTACTCCTGCTGCCGTACCTCGCGTGGGTGGGCTTCGCGACCGCGCTCAACGCGTCGATCTGGTGGCTGAACCGCTGACGCGTCCTCAGCGGCGCAGCGAGACCGTCTGGACGTGGTCCCCGACCCGCAGCTGGGCCCGGTGGAGGCCGGCGGCGGGAAGCACCCGCTGGCCGCGTCGGGTGGTGCGGAGCACGACCCGGTCGACGCTGCCGGCCGCGATGGAGTAGGTCGTGGTCGCGAGCACCGTGCCCTTGCGCAGCACCTTGCCGGCGACCCGCTGGGTCCGCAGGGCGACGAGCATGACCTTGCCGGTGCACGTGGTCACACCCGAGGCACACGAGACGTCCGCCGCGACCCGGCCGCGAGCGGTCACGCTCACCACACGCGAGGACGGAGCCGCGACCGATCCCTGAGGCCGTAGGGAGATCTCGGGAGCAGGGACAACCACCTGAGGTGTCACCGACGGCGCTGCCGGAGCGGTCGACGAGCTCCCGCCCACCGTCCGGGTCTCCAGGCACTGCAGCGTGAGGTCCGCGGACAGCGGGCCCGAGGTCGGGTTGAAGAGCCGGGTCGCCCGGGTCTTCGCCCGCGGCTCGGCCCCGGTGAGCACCAGACCGTCGTCGAGCGACCAGCCGCCCAGGATCCCGCGGGCGAGATCGCCACACGCCGTCTGCGCCTCGAGCACCTCGCCGGCACCCAGAGTCACGTGCGCCGCGGCCTGCCGGAGGTCGAGGCGGTGGTCGTGACCGGCCACGCGGGAGACCCGGCTCATCAGGCAGCGGGCCGAGAACGTGCCCGTCGTCGCACCGGACGGCACGACCTCGAACGTCCACGCGGACGTTCCGTCAGCCGCGCTCCGTCGTACGACGGCGTCGCCGTCGAGCTGGAACCCCGGCGCGACCGGGTACTGGCCGCCGGCACACGCCACCGTGACCGTGGTCGGACCGGTCAGGTCGCGGGTCTCGGTGGCGGCCTGGTCGAGCACCAGGGCGTGCCGGTGGCCGTCGACCTCGGCGGTCTCGCGCTGGACGCAGTCGGCGAAGATCTTGCCCTGCGCGCGGCCGGTGGCGTGGTTGACCATCGTCACGGTCCAGGTGTCGAGCGACGTCGAGCGTGACTCCCGGACGAGCACGTCGGCGAGTGTGCCGGTGCCCTGGTCGACCGCGTCGACCCGGCCCGAGCCGTCGCTGGCGAAGTAGCCGCTCGGGCAGGTGACCGAGAACGTCCGGGTCTCCCCCGCCGACAGGTCGGCCTGGGTCTCGATGCGCTGCTCGTCGACCTGGTGCTGCACTTCGGGCCCGAGCGTGTCCGCGGTGTCCGGCTGCGGGGTGACCGTGATCGGCACGCCCAGGATGGCGGTCAGGAAGTTGTCGGTGTCGTCGGGCACGAACGTGACGATCAAGTTGTGGTCGCCGACCGGGAGCACCTGGCCGCCAGCGGGATCGGTTCCGCCGTCCACCGTGTAGGTCAGCGTGCCCGGCTGGTTGGAGACGGCGTTGAGCTGGCCGCTGCCGAGCACGGTGCCCTGGAGGATGTCCGCGGGGGTTGCCCAGGTGAGATCGGGGACGGCCTTGCCGACCACGATCGTGACGGACGCAGCGGCCGACTTCCAGCCGGGGTCGACCGGGGTCCAGATCACAGTCAGCTCGTGCTGACCGGCAGGGAGCACCTCCCCGACGGCGAAGGTCCCGTCGGCGAGCGTGTACTCGACCGTGCCCTCGGGGTCACCCGCGCCATCGACGACCGCATCGAGCTGGGCGTCGCCGAGCGGCGTGCCGTAGGCGATCTCGGCCGGGGTCTCCCAGGTCAGGTCCGCGACCGCCTCGGACACGGTGAACGTCCGGCTGACCGGGGTGGCCGCCAGGTGGTTCGCGGTGCCCGCCTTCGACACGGTGACCGTGCAGTCGCCAGCGGTGACGACCGTGACCGTCGTCCCCGCGACCGTGCAGGCTCCGGTGGCGCTCGCGCTCACCGCGCCGGGTCCGCTGCCGGTGACGTCCAGGTCGAACGGCGCGGCGCCGTACGTCCGGTCGGCGATCGGCGCGACGGCGAGGGTCTGGGGCGCTTTGGCGACGCTGACGGTGCGGGTCGCGGTGGCGGTCGTGTAGCGGTCCTCGTCGGTCGGCGTGAAGGTCGCCGTCACCGTCTGGTTCGCACCGGCGGGCAGCGTGTCCGCCGCCTGCAGCGCCTGGCCGCCGACGGTGTAGGCGAACGTGCCGGGCACCCCGCCGATGCTGGAGCTGGCGGAGGCGTTCAGGACGCCGGCAAGAGTCTCGCCGTACGTCAGGGTAGTGGCGGGCGTCCAGCTGATCGTCGAGTTGCGCTTCGCGACCGTCACCGACCATTGCACGGTCGGCGCGGCGGTGTAGGAGCCGCTCGCGGCCTGGTCGGCGAGCAGCACGCAGGGTCCGGCGCCGGTGATCGTCACCACGGCGGAGGCGGTCGTCGTCCCGGTCGGCGAGCCGACGGTGCAGGCGCTGCCCGCCTGCGCCGAGATCGTGACCTTGCCGCCCCCAGTCGTACCGGTCGCGACGGCGCTGAACGGGTAGTCGCCGTACGTCTTCGTCGTCGGCATGTCCGGCCGGAATGCGACGACCTGCGACGTCTCGATGACGGTGATGCTCCGCGTGACCGAGACCGAGCTCCAGTTGGTGGCCGTGGTGCCGCTCGGAGTCCAGGTCGCGGTGACCTGGGTAGTGCCGACCGGCGCTGCCGCGTTCGCGTTGATCGCGTTGCCGTTGACGTCCTGGTAGGCCCAGGTGCCCTGGAGCCCGGCTTCGTCGACGGCCGCCGTCGTGATCTGGCCCCAGGTGGTGCCGGCGTTGTACCGGACGGACGGGTTCCAGGTCGCCGTCGAGGTGCTCTTGGCGACGTTGATGGTGATGGCCTGGGTCGTGGTCCGGCCGGCCGGATTGGTGGACGAGCAGGAGCCCGTGGTGCCGGGCGCGGAGATCAGGGTGCCGGCGGCGGGGCTGCACGTCGCCGAGTAGGTGCCGTACACGCCGTCCTGGCCGTACACGTTCCACGGCGGCACGGTGGCGCCGTTGACGCTGTCAGCCCTGAGGTTGAGCGTGTTGTCGGTCGGCAGGTTCACCAGGGTCGGCGAGACGGCCTGGACGGCGACGTTCCAGTTCATCGTCATCTGGCCGCCCGTCGACAGGTAGAAGCCGACGGTGATCGGGTACGTCGTCGACGTCGTCGTGACGATCCGGTTGGTGTACTGGCAGTTGCCGGTCGTGAAGTTGCCCTGGAACGCGTTCGTGTAGTTGTTGCCGTCCGGGAAGTTCGCGAAGCAGCCGGTGATGCGGGCGCCGAGGAACGTGTTGGCGGTGCCGCTCCACGCGAACGAGACGGGCTGGCCGAGAGTGGCCGAGGCCGGCGGTGCCGTGGTCCACGCGATCGTCTGGATCGCCGATGCGGGCGCGACCGGCACCACCGCCAGCACGGCAGCGGACAGCAGTCCGGCCAGTCCTGCCCGCGTCCACACACGGGCACGCAACTTCATCACCACGACGGATCCCCCCAGTAGCTGTCGCCGCGACGTTAGGGGTTCGATCGGGTCACGGGCCCGCCGGATCCGGCCATGGCAGGGATCGGCCAGGGAGGTCTACTCCACCGCTCACCCGCAGGGGTGACTCAGGCCGTCGGCAGCTCGAACTCCACCCGTCGGGCCTCGAGGTCTGCTACGGACAGCCGCACGCGTACGTCGGTCCCGAGCGGCAGCGGCGCGGACGAGACCACCCGGGCCTCGACGTCGGGGTCGTGCACGACGACGACCCCGCGCTTCGGGTCCTTGTCGTCGACGTCCACCACGACGCCGGCGAACATCTCCCCGACCCGGTCGGCGAGCACACCCGCCTCGACCAGGTCGAGGATCGCGCGCTCGTAGGCGCGGGCCTTGCTGGCCGACCCCCGCAGGGTCGCCGGGAGCTCGGGCAGCGCGGCGTGCACCCAGTCGGGGACGTCGGTGTCGGCACAGATGGCGATGCACACCTCAGCGGTGTAGCGGTCACCCAGCCTCCGCAGCGGTGCGGTGACGTGCGCATACTCCGAGGCGAGTGCGGAGTGCTGCGGGTTGCCCGGGGTCTCGCCGTCGAAGGCGAGGTAGCCGCTGCCGCGCAGCAGCCGGGCGGAGGCGTTGACCATCGCGGCGTGCGCGGCGATCGACGGGTCGAGGGAGCGGATGAAGTCCGGGTAGAGCTGCTCGGCCGGCCACTCGATCCCGAGCGCCCGCGCCGTGCGGTGCAGGCGCTGGACGTCGCGTGGGTCAGGCACGGGCAGGGTGCGCAGCAGGCCGATCCGCGCGTAGATCATCAGGTCGGCGGCGGCGAAGCCGGTGAGCAGCGAGATCTGGGCGTTCCAACGCTCCACCGGCAGCTGCTCCCGGAACTCCAGGTGCCACCGGTCACCCTCGACGTCGACGTCCTGCTCGGGCAGTGGCAGCGAGACCCCGCCGCGGACGGCCTCCCGCTTGATCCGGAGCTCGCCGATCTCACGCAGCAGCGTCAGCGACTCGTCGGCGGTCCCGTCGTCCAGTGAGCGCTGCACCTCCTCGTAGCTCAGCTGCGCGGTCGAGCGCACCAGCGCCCTCTCGACCTGTACGTCGACGCGCGCACCGTCCGAGTCGAGCTTGATCGTCCACAGCAGGGCCGGACGGACCTGGCCGGGCAGTAGCGACGCGGCGTCCTCGCTCAGCGCCGGCGGGTGCAGCGGCACCTTGGTGTCCGCGCCGTACAACGTCTCCCCGCGACGGTGCGCCTCGAGGTCGACCGGGTCCCCGGGTGCGACGAAGGCTGCGACGTCGGCGATCGCGTACTGCACCACGAATCCGTCGTCCGAGCGGGACAGGTGCATCGCCTGGTCGAGGTCCCGCGCACCGGGCGGGTCGATCGTCACGAAGGCGATGTCGGTGCGATCGAGCTCGGGCAATCTCGGTGCTGCGGCCGCGGCGACAGCCGCAGCTTCGACGTCGGGCGGGAACGCCGCGGTCACGCCGAGCTCCGCCTGGACGCGCTCGACGCCCGCGCGCAGCGACGCCGCAGCGACCCCGTCATCGACGGACCGGACCCGGACGACGCGACTGCTCGGCATACCGGCACCATAACTGCGTGCTGATCCTGTTGCCGCCCAGTGAGGGCAAGTCCGCGCCGCGTCGCGGCAAGCCGCTCGACCCGACCACCCTCGACTTCCCCGGCCTGACCGACGCCCGGGAGCAGATCCTGGCCGCCCTGATCGAGCTCTGCGAGGGCGACCCGGACGTCGCTGCGAAGACCCTCGGCATCGGCAGCACCCAGCTCGACCTGGTCGACCTCAACCGCTCGCTGCGCACCAGTCCCACCGCGCGGGCCGACCAGGTCTACTCCGGCGTCCTGTACGACGCCCTCGACATCGCCACCCTGTCGACCGCCGCTCGCCGCCGGGCGACCGCGCGGCTCGCGGTCACCTCCAGCCTCTTCGGGCTGGTCCGGCCGAGCGACCGGATCCCGGCGTACCGCCTCTCGGGCGACGCCACCCTGCCCGGCCTCGGCCCGGTGGCCGGCGTCTGGCGCGAGCACCTCGGCGCCGAGGCCACGGCGGCCCTCGGTCGCGGGCTGCTCGTGGACCTGCGCAGCGGGATGTACGGCGCGTTCTGGCGGCCCACCCCCGACGTCAAGGTCGCGACGGTGCGCGTGCTCCACGAGCACCAGGGGCAGCGCAAGGTCGTCAGCCACTTCAACAAGGCCACCAAGGGGCGCATCGTCCGGGCGCTGCTCGAGAGCGGCGCCAATCCGGGCACCCCGGCGAAGCTGGCGGAGGCCCTGCGCGACCTCGGCTGGACCGTCGAGGAGTGCGCACCCGGCAAGGCCGGCGTGCAGCTCGACGTGGTGGTCAGCGAGGTCTAGAAGACCGCACTGCCCGGCGGCAGCGCGTTGTACATCCGCATCGAGGCGCGGCCGTCGTCGTAGTAGCTGAGCACCGTCACCGATGCCGGGGTGAGCTCCATCCGGAAGACCGCCTCGAGCGGCGCGTCGACGGCGTTCGCGACCAGGGTCTTGATCGGCGTCACGTGGCTGACGACGACCACGGTCTTGCCCGTGTGCGTCTCCTGCAGCCGACCGAGCCCGGCCAGCACTCGCTCCTGCACGGTCGTGAATGACTCGCCGCCCTCCGGTGCGTTGTCGACCGACCCGAGCCAGGACTTCAGCTCGGCGGGGTACTTCTCCCCCACCTCACCGAAGGTCATCCCGTCCCAGACACCGAACTCCATCTCGGCGAAGCCCGGCTCCACCTCGACGGGACGACCGAGCGCCTCGGCGAGGATCTCGGCCGACTCCAGCGTGCGGCGTACGGGCGACGCGACGACGGCGTCGACCCGCTCGGCCAACGGACCCAGCCAGTCGGCGACGGCGCGGATCTGGGCCCTGCCCTCGTCGCTGAGGCCGGGGTTGGCGCTGGCCAGGCCGCCGGAGAAGCGCTTCTCGAGCGTGTGTGGCGTGACCCCGTGGCGCACCAGGACCACCGTCGTCGGCGGCCCACCCGGGCCGGACCAGCCGCGCATCTGGGACTGCATGGATGCGGGCTTCTGCGGTTCGACGGCCGGCTCGACCTCGGTCTCGATCTCCTCGATCAGCGACTCACCGGCGATGGTGACGCCGTTGCGGGTGCCGTCGAGCGCCTCGTTGGCGAGCCGGTCGGCGTGCTTGTTCTGCTCGCGCGGGACCCAGGTGTACGTCGTGCCGGCCGGGGCGAGCCTGGCCGCTTCGGCCGCCAGCGGCTTCATCGACGGGTGCTTGATCTTCCAGTTACCCGACATCTGCTCGACCACGAGCTTGGAGTCCATCCGCACCTCGACCTCCGCCCCGGGTGCGAGCTCAGCAGCGAGCCGCAGGCCGGCGATCAGGCCGGAGTACTCCGCGACGTTGTTGCTCGCGACCCCGATCGTGCTGCCGTCCTCGGCGATGACCTCACCCGTCTCGGCATCGGTGAGCACGGCGCCGTACGCCGCCGGGCCGGGGTTGCCGCGTGAGCCCCCGTCGGCCTGGATCAGGACCTTCGCAGGACGTGCGAGCGTCACAGCCCCGACTCGGGGGTGCGCACCAGGATCCGGTCGCACTCCTCGCAGCGGACGACCTCGTCCTCGGGGAGGCCCTTGATCCGGCTCAGCTCGACGGAGTCGAGGCTCAGCTGGCAGCCACTGCAGGTGCGGGCGCGCAGCGAGGCAGCGCCGACGCCACCCTTCGACTCGCGCAGCCGGAGGTAGAGCTTGACCAGGTCCTCCGGCAGGCCTTCCGCGGCCGGGCCGCGGTCGGCCTGGACCTTGGCGAGCTGCTCGTCGATCGCGGCGATCTTCTCGTCGCGCGCCGCGGCGAGCGCGCCGAGCCGCTCGTCGGTCTCGGCGACCATCCGCTCGTACTCGGAGAGCTCCCTCTGCGCCTCCTCGATCTTCTCCATCACCTCGAGCTCGTCGTCCTCGAGGCTGGTGATGCGGCGCTCCAGCGACTCGAGCTCGTGCTGCATCCGCTCGAGGTCCTTGGGGTTGGTGATCAGGCCTTGGTCCATGCGGTCGCGGTCGCGCGTCCGCCGGGTCTTGACCGCCTCGACGTCGAGGTCGACCTTCTTCTGCTCGATCGTCAGGTCTTCGACGGTGATCCGGGCGTCGCGCGCGAGGTTGTCGACATCGGTGCGCTTGGCCGTGAGCTCCGCGATCTCCCCGATCTCGGGGAGCTTGGCCCGCTGGTGGCGCAGCTGGTCGACGCGCGCGTCGAGCTCCTGCACGTCGAGAAGCTTCAGTTGGGCGGCGGGATCGGCTTTCAGCGGGGTCTCCTCAGATGCGGTGCTGCCAGGGGTCCGTGCAGGTCGTGCTCACGCGGGTGTCCACCGTATCGCCCAGCGCCGCACGGAGCCGCCTCTCCACCACCGGCAGCCAGGTCCACTCGGCCGCCCAGTGCGCCACGTCCAGCAGCGCCGGGCCGCCGCGTTCCAGGAACTCCCCCGCCGGGTGGTGCCGCAGGTCGCTCGTCACGTAGACGTCGGCGTCGGTCCGAGCGACCGCGTCGAGCAGGAAGTCGCCCGCTCCGCCGCACAGCGCGATCCGTCGTACCGGCCTCTCCGGATCACCACCGACGCGTACGCCGTGCACGGTCGGCGGCAACGCAGCCGCCACCGTGGCCGCGAACGCCCCCAACGTCGTAGGAGTGACGTTGCCGATGCGGCCGGTCCCGGTCTCGCTGAGCCCGGGGTCGCCCAGCTCCACGACGTCGTACGCCGGGGTCTCGTAGGGGTGCGCGGCCAGCATCGCCGTGACGACCGTCGACCGCAGCCGCCGGGGCAGCACGACCTCGATCCGCTCCTCGGCGACGGCCTCGGTGCGGCCGACGTCACCGATCGTGGGGTTCGCGCCGGCAAGCGGCCGGAACCGTCCGGTGCCGGGCGTCGAGAAGGACGCGTTGTCGTAGTCGCCGATCCGGCCCGCGCCCGCGTCGGCCAGCACCTCGCGCAGCTGCTCGGCCTGCTCCACGGGGACGTAGACAGCGAGCTTGTCCATCGCGAGGCCGGGCGCCGGCAGCAGAGGCGCGACGTCGGTCAGCCCGAGCGCGGTCGCCATCGCCTCCGACACCCCACCGAGCGCCTGGTCGGCGTTCGTGTGCGCGGTGAGCAGGGCGCAGCCGGCGCTGGCGAGGGTGGCCAGCGTGCGGCCCTTCGGCGTGGTGGCGGCGAAGCCGTGCACCGGCTTGAGGAAGAGCGGGTGGTGCACCACGAGCAGGTCGGCGCCCCAGACGGCGGCCTCGCGCGCGACGTCGAGCGTCGGATCGACCGCGAACAGCACCTTCGCCACCGGCTGGTCCGGGTCCCCGTGCACGAGGCCCACGGCGTCCCACGAGTCGGCGGTCTCAGGCGGGTACCACCCGTGCAGGAGGGACACGACGTCGGAGAGCGCGGGCATGGGCGACAGGCTACTGTCGGCGCCATGTCCGTCGTGAAGATCAATGCGATCTCAGTCCCTGCCGACAGCCACGAAGAGCTCGAGAAGCGCTTCGCCCACCGCGCCCATACGGTCGACGGCTCCCCCGGGTTCCTCGGGTTCCAGCTGCTCCGGCCGGTCAAGGGCGAGGACCGCTACTTCGTCGTCACCCAGTGGGAGGACGAGGAGTCCTTCGCCGCCTGGCGCGACGGCGGCGCGGCCGCCGCCCACGCCGGTCAGCGGGCCAACCCGGTCGCCACCGGTGCCGAGCTGCTCGAGTTCGAGGTCGTCCTCGACGTCAAGGGCGGCTGACTCCTCAGGCACTTCGTGAGGTTCTCGGGCGTTGCAACACCCAAGAACGTGCGGGATACCCGGTGAACCGGGTATCCCTGGCCACGGCTAGTTGACCTGGCGCTCGCGGCCTTCCCAGTACGGTGCGCGCAGCTTGAACTTCTGCAGCTTGCCGGTGGCGGTCCGGGCCAGCTCGTCGCGGAACTCGATCACGGTCGGGGCCTTGTAGCCCGCGGCCTTGTCCTTGCACCAGGCGATCAGCTCGGCCTCGGTGACCTGCTCGCCCTCGGTGAGCACGACCAGGGCCATGATCGTCTCGCCCCACTTTTCGCTGGGGATGCCGATCACGGCGACCTCGGCGACCGCCGGGTGGGAGAAGATCACGTCCTCGACCTCGATCGAGGAGACGTTCTCGCCGCCGGTGATGATGACGTCCTTCTTGCGATCCGAGATCGTCAGGTAGCCGTCGTCGCCGATCACCCCGCCGTCGCCGGTGTGAAACCAGCCGCCCGCCAGCGCCCGCTCGGACTCCTCGGGCTGCTCCCAGTAGCCCTCGAGGACCACGTTGGACCGCGCCAGCACCTCGCCTTCGTTGTCCTCGTCGTCCGAGATCTTCAGCCGTACGCCGAGGGCGGGCGCGCCGGCGCGCGTCAGCAACGACGCCCGCTCCTCGGCCTCGAGGTCGTCCCACTCGGCGCGGCTCCGGTTGAAGGTCAGCAGCGGCGAGGTCTCGGTCAGGCCGTAGATCTGGATGAACTCCCAGCCCAGCTCCTCCTCCACCCGCGCGACCGTCTTCGTCGGCGGCGGCGCGCCGGCCATGATGATCCGCACCCTGTCGCGACCGGGGATCTCGCCCTCCCACGTCTGCGCGGCCTCCAGCACCGCGGCGGCGACCGCCGGGGCCGCGCACATCACGGTCACGCCGTGGTCGCGCACCCGGCGCAGGATCTCGGCGCCGTCGATCTTGCGCAGCACGATGTGCTTCGCGCCGACGCCGGTCGCGAGGTAGGGCCAGCCCCAGCCGTTGGCGTGGAACATCGGCAGCGTGTGCAGGTAGACGTCGCGGTCGCTCGCCTGCGCGTGCAGCCCGAACGTCGTGGCGTTGACCCACACGTTGCGGTGCGTGATCTGCACGCCCTTGGGCCGGGCGGTCGTGCCCGACGTGTAGTTGATGCAGGCCGTCGCGTTCTCGTCCGGCTCCCACGGCTTCGGCTCGACGCCCGCGGCGGCGTACAGGCTGTCGTCGTCGCCGAGGATGAGCTTGAACTCCGCCTCGACGTCCTTCAGCGAGTCCTCGAGCTCCGGATCGACCAGCAGGACGCGCGCGCCGGAGTGCTCGACGATGTAGCGCACCTCGTCGGGCCGGAGCCGGAAGTTCACGGGTACGAGCACCCGCCCCCACCCACTGACCCCGAAGAAGGACGTGAGGAGCCGGGCGCTGTTGTGACTCACGACCGCAACGCGGTCGCCGACCGCCAGCCCGAGCTCGTCGAGCTTCGCTGCCTGGCGGCTGGCCAGAGCGCCGATCTCGGCGTACGTCAGCTCGCCGCCACCCAGCGGTCGCGCGGGCTGATCGGGCTCGTCGACGACGCCCACCCGGTCGCCGTACACCTGCACGGCTCGATCGATGAAGTCCGAAACGCTGAACGGGACGATCATGTCGCCACTGTAGCCACCGGCGGCCTTGATGAGAGTCCTCTCATCGCGCTCTCACGGATGCCCCACGATCGGGGAGGATGGTGACGTCATGAAGACGGTCTGGAAGGTCCTGCTCGGGCTCGCGCTCGTCGTCCCGATGGGGGCGTACGTCGCGGGCTCGCTCGCCGCGTCGGCCTCCGATGACCCGGCGCCGCGGCAGACCATCCAGATCCAGGAGCCCGACCCGACCCCGACCCCGACGTCGACGCCGTCGCCGTCGCCCTCCGGGAAGCCGACCAGGACACCCCCGCCCACGCCGACGACGACCGAGTCGAGCGACGATGACGATGTCGAGGTGATCACGCCGTACGACGACCTCGACGACGACAGCGACGACCGCAGCGATGACCGCAGCGGCCACGGGCGCGGTGGTGGCGACGACGACCACGAGCAGGACCACGGCGACGACCACGGCGACGACGACAGCGGCCGCGGTGGCGAGGACTAGCGTCTCTGTCCGCGTTCGCATCACGGCGACCGTGGCTCTGCTCGTGCTCGCCGGGCTCGTCGTGGCCGGCGCCGTCGTCTACACGATCGAGTCCCGTCGGCTCAACCAGCAGATCGCGTCCCAGACCGACCAGGAGTTCGCGGAGCTCGCCACCCTCCAGGAGGACGGCCGCAACCCGGAGACCGATCGGCCCTACGAGAGCGTCGGCGAGATGCTCAAGCTCTTCCTGCAGCGCAAGGTGCCCGACGACAACGAGCTGCTGCTCACCTGGGCCGACGGCGCGCCGACCGGCCAGTCCCCGCAGTGGAACGACATCAGTGGTTCCCAGTGGATCAAGGAGGTAGTCAACCCGCTGGTGGCGACCAACGGCAGCACCCAGGTGGAGTCCGACTTCGGGACGCTCGACGTCAACGTGCAGACCGTCGACCAAGGCGGTACGACGGGCTCGCTGGTCGTCGTCACCTTCCTGGACCGCGCCCGGGCCGGCCTGCACGAGACGATCCGCACCTACGCGATCGTCGCCGGCCTGGTCCTGCTGGTCGTGACGGGGGTGGCGTTCTGGGTCTCGGGTCGACTCCTCGCGCCTCTGCGGACCCTCCGCGAGACCGCCGACGACATCAGCGAGACCGACCTCTCCCAGCGGCTCCCCGTCACCGGCAACGACGACATCACCGCCCTCACCCGGACCTTCAACGGGATGCTGGCGCGGCTGGAGTCGGCGTTCGTCGGCCAGCGCGAGTTCCTCGACGACGCGGGCCACGAGCTGAAGACCCCGTTGACCGTGCTGCGCGGACACCTCGAGCTGCTCGACACCGACAACCCCGAGGACCTCGCCGAGACCCGGCTGCTCCTCCTCGACGAGATCGACCGGATGTCGCGGCTCGTGGGCGACCTGATCCTGCTCGCCAAGAGCGACCGGCCCGACTTCCTCCAGACCCAGCCGGTCGACCTCGACGGCCTGACCCGCGACCTCGTCGCCAAGGCGCGCGGCCTCGGCGATCGCGACTGGGTGCTGGACGGCGTCGCCGAGATCAAGGTCGTGGCGGACCAGCAGCGCCTGACCCAGGCCGTCCTGCAGCTCGCCGACAACGCGGTGAAGCACACCCGCGGCGGCGACACGGTCGCGATCGGCTCCTCGGCTACCGCGACCGAGGCCCGGCTGTGGGTCCGCGACACCGGGCCCGGCGTACCGCTCGAGGACCGCGAGCTGATCTTTGAACGTTTCGGCCGCTCCGCCGTACCCCCTGGTGACGAGGGCTTCGGCCTCGGCCTCTCCATCGTGGACGCCGTCGTGCGGGCGCACGGCGGCAGCGTCTCGGTGGAGGACGCCGATCCGCCGGGTGCATGCTTCGTCGTGACGCTGCCGAGGACCAAGACGTTGGAGGACGAGTGGCCCACATCCTGATCGTCGAGGACGAGCAGCGCATCGCGGCGTTCGTCTCGAAGGGTCTCCGGGCCGACGGCTACCTGACGACCAGCGTCGCCGACGGCCGTGACGGCCTCGATCACGCGCTGAGCGGCGCGTTCGACCTGGTGGTGCTCGACATCGGCCTGCCCGGCATCGACGGCTTCGAGGTGCTCGACCAGCTCCGCTCCCAGGGCTCTCAGGTCCCGGTCATCGTGCTCACCGCCCGCGACTCCGTGGGCGACACGGTGTCGGCGCTCGAAGGCGGCGCCGATGACTACATGCCCAAGCCGTTCCGGTTCGCCGAGCTGCTCGCCCGGGTCCGGCTGCGGCTGCGGCAGCCCGACGGCACCCGGCCGCGCGACGACCTGCTCGAGTGCGGTGGCATCCGGCTCGACGTACGCAGTCGGCGAGCCGACGTCGGTGAACGCCAGGTCGAGCTGTCCGCGCGCGAGTTCGCGCTCGCCGAGATGTTCATGGTGAACGCCGGGCAGGTGCTCTCCCGCGAGCAGCTGCTCGACCACGTCTGGGGCATGGACTTCGACCCCGGCTCCAACGTCGTGGACGTGTACGTCGGCTACCTGCGCAAGAAGTTCGGCGCCGCGACGATCGCCACCGTGCGCGGCATGGGCTACCGCTTCAACCGGTAGACCCAATTGAGCAACCGATGGTTGCGCATGCGCGAATCTCGGCGTACCGTCATGTGCAACCAAACGTTGCATTACGACGGAAGCGGGAGTCCGATGGAGTTCGCCAGCATCGAACGTGAGATCCACGTCCAGGCATCACCCGACGTGGTGTTCGCCGTGGTCAGCCAGCCGGAGCACCTCAGGGAGTGGTGGCCGGACGACGCCAGCCTCGAGTCGTCGGCGCCCGGCGCCACCGGAGAGCTGATCTGGGGCGACGAGGACAACCCGCGCGCCCACGTCGAGGCGATGACCGTGGTCGAGGCGGACCCGCCGCATCGGTTCGTCTTCCGCTGGACCCACGCCGTCGGCGAGGAGGCGGCACCCGGCAACTCCCTGTTGGTCACCTTCGAGCTGACGTCCTCGGCCAGCGGCACGCTGCTCCGGATGACCGAGACCGGCTTCCGCGAGATGGGCTGGGAGGCTGCGGTCCTGGAGGCGGCCTACAACGAGCACGTCGAGGGCTGGAACCACTTCATCCCCCGCCTGGAGACGTACGCCGACAGCCTGGTCGCGAGCTCGTGACCGTCGCGATCGACGACGACCTCTGGTCGGCGGTCGGCGACCCGACCCGTCGCCGAATGCTCGACTTGCTGCTGACCGGCGGGGCGGGCACCGCCACCAGCCTGAGCGAGCAGCTGCCCGTCACCCGCCAGGCCGTCGCCAAGCACCTCGGCGTGCTGGACCGGGTCGGCCTGGTGCACGCCACGCCGTACGGGCGGGAGAAGAGGTACCACGTGGACGACGAGCAGTTCGGACGAGCCGTCGAGCAGCTCTCGGCGGTCGGGGCGGCCTGGGACGCCCGGCTGAACCGCATCAGGCGCATCGCCGAGGCGATCCAGCGCTCCCAGGACGAGCAGACCGACAACGGAGAGAGGTAGCGAAATGGTCGACATCCTGCACCGCATCGGCGTCGAGAAGGCATCCCCCACGGAGGTCTACGAGGCGCTCACCACAGTCGATGGACTGGCCGCCTGGTGGACCGACCAGACGACCGGCGACCCGGAGGTGGGCGGCACGCTCGAGTTCCGGTTCATCCCCGGCGGCTTCGACATGGAGGTGGTCGAGCTCGAGCCGGCCAAGCGGGTCCACTGGCAGGTCTCCGACGGGCCGACCGAGTGGGTCGGCACCCACGTGACCTTCGACCTGTCGGAGGTCGACGGCTACACGATCGTGCTGTTCAAGCACGAAGGCTGGGCGGAGCCGGTCGAGTTCATGCACCACTGCAGCACGAAGTGGGCGTCGTACCTGCTGAGCCTCAAGCAGCTCGTCGAGACCGGCACCGGCGCCCCCGCCCCACGCGACCTGATGATCAGCGACTGGCACTGACCGGCCTCCCCCGGACTGCGGAATGGGGAGGCGGATGGGGCACTGCCCGATGTGGGGCGGTCGACACGCGCCGGATGCTGGTGGCACCCACCAGCACCGTGCTGGCAGCCAACCAGAAGGAAGTCCCCATGAAGAGGTTCATGATCGAGCGCGAGATCCCCGGCGCCAGCTGTCCGTGGCCAACCGTGCCGAGGCCGCGGCCCTCGCCGGCAGGCTGGGCATCAGCGAGAGCTAGCGGGTCCGCAGGGCTCCCCCCAGCCGCACCGGCGGCTGCCGGTCGAGCACCGGCTCGAGCGCCTCGGCCACCTCCCGCGGAGTCGGCCGGTCATCGGGCCGCACCTCGAGGCAGGCGGCGATCGTCTTCGCGACCTCTGCCGGCACCCGGTCCGGCAGGGCGGCCGGCTCCTCGGTGGGCAGGTCGAGGGCGCGGTAGCCCGCGACCGCCTCGAAGAGCGTGGCTCCGAGGCCCCAGACGTCCGAGGCCGGGGACGGTACGCCGTACCGGTCCGGGTCCCACTGCTCCGGGGACATGTACGCGTCGGTGCCGATCCGCCTGGTGTCGGCCGCGTCGTCGACCGGCCTGGCGACGGAGAGGTCGATCAGCCGGGCCGGGGCGCCCATGATCACGTTGCTGGGCTTGATGTCGAGGTGTGCCCAGCCGATCCGGCGCAGGAAGTGCAGGGCGCTGGCGATCTCGACCGCGAGCGGCAGGTACTGCTGCTCCTGGAGCGGACCGTAGCGGCGTACCAGCGACGACAGCCGGGGGCCGTCGAGCTGCTCGAGCACCACGTGCGGCCGCGGGCCGCCGAGCTCGTGCCGCAGGCCGCGTACGACGACCGGGTGGTTGACCGTCGCCAACGCGTCCACCTCCCGCGCGAGGCCGCGCAGGCTGTGCTCGTCGGCGACCTGGTCCGGCCTGACGACCTTCACGACCACGGGCCCGTAGGTCACCTCGTCGAACGCGAGGTAGGCCTCGTAGCCCGACCCGCCGCCGAGCCGACGGACAGCCGTCAGCTCGGCGGTGATCGCGTCACCCTCGGCGAAGCCCCAGGTGGCGAGCGAGCTCATCGCCCGCGGGTGTTGTTGCGGGTGCCGTCGTTGGTGTGGTGCCGGGAGCGGTCCACGTTGCCGCTTCCCGGTCCATCGGAAGTCAGGTCGCGAACGCTGCCGCTGCGACTGTGATCCGTGTTGCCGCCCCGGGTCCGGGTGCCGGTGTTGGTGTTGTCGTTGCCCCGGGTGCTGGTGTTCGTCCGGGTGTGCTTGTTGATCCCGGTGTCGTCGTCATCGTCGTCGTCGACGGTCGTGACCAGCACCTGGCTGTCGTCATCGCGCTTGAACGCCTTGCCCGAGTGGCTCGGCCGGTCGTCGGCGTCGTCACCGAACGCCATCGGCGCCTGCCAGGCGACCAGCCCGGTGGCCACCAGCCCGGCCAGACCCAGCGTGCTCGTCGTGATCAGCTTGTTCATCGTCGTCTCCTCGTCGTGGTTGCCAACGAGGACGACCCTTCCGGTCTCAGGTGAGGTGACCATGAGGCGCCGATGAGGGTGCTCTCACATGCCGACACCAGCCCGCCAGCGGTGACTGAGCAACCATTTCGACCCCAACCCGACTCACATTCGGTTGCAGACTCACCGCCGCCCCCGACACCAGCCCGCCAGCGGTGACTGAGCAACCATTTCGACCCCAACCCGGCCCACATTCGGTTGCAGACTCACCGCCGCCCCCGACACCAGCCCGCCAGCGGTGACTGAGCAACCATTTCGACTCCAACCCGGCCCACATTCGGTTGCAGACTCACCGCCGCCCCCGACGCCAGCCCGCCAGCGGTGACTGAGCAACCATTTCGACTCCAACCCGGCCCACATTCGGTTGCTGACTCACCGCCGCCTCTGCGGCCGGCTCAGCGACGCCAGGCAGCCAGACGCTTCGTGGGCGCGTCGGCGACCGGGGACTCGGTCTGCTCCCAGACCCGGCGCCACTGCGCGACCGGCGGCCCCGACGGATCGGGTACGGCGCCGGCGGCGACCCGCTGCCGGGCCTCCCACCAGGTCGTCCGGTCCTCGTCCAGGAGCGCGGCGACGGCGTCCTTGATCCGCGGCGCGAAGTCGCGCACCGACTCGTCGGCGCCCGCCACCAGCGGCTCGCCGAAGCGGATGGTGAGCTGACGGCGTCCGCGCGACGGCCAGTCCTGGCCGCGCGGCATCGCGGCGTACGTCCCGCGGTGCGCGACAGGGACCACGGGCACGCCGTGCTCCTTGGCCAGGAAGGCCGCGCCCATCCGGAACTTGCCCATCCAGCCGTCGGTCGAGCGGGTGCCTTCGGGGAAGATCACCAGGCTCCAGCCGTCGGCCAGCACCTCCCCCGGCGTCGCGGCCATGGTGCCGCCGCGGCGGTCGAGGGGGAACGTGTTGAAGAAGAGCGACGATCCGACCGCGCGCCACCACGTGTCGAAGAAGTAGTCGGCCGCGGCCGCCACCGCCGTACGCCGGCGCCACTCGTCGGGCAGCGAGAGCAGGATCAGCGGGGTGTCGAGGTGGGAGGCGTGGTTGGCAACGAAGATGACCGGGCCCTCGATGCGCTCCAGGACGTCGAGGCCGTCGACCTGGGTGCGTACCTGGGACCGGAAGAGCGGCTGCAGCGCAGCCTTCTGCGCCACCTCGCGGGCCGCCATCGCCGGTCGACGGCGGGACCAGTCGCTCGGGAAGACGGTCGACTTCGCGGGCGGCACGAACTCCTCCGCCGAGCGCGGCACCTGCGAGCGCCGCCCCCAGCGCCACCCGCGCGCGACCTGGCGTACGTCGTCGATGCCGCCCCTGACGAGCCCCTTCGACGGAGTGCTCATCGCACGTGCGCCAACAGCTGCGGTGGGTTGTGCAGGTAGGTGATCGACGGACTGGTGCCGACCGTGCCGGACGCCATCTCCAGCGCGTCCGCGAGCGTCGTCGCCGCACGGAACCCGAGCCGGGACGCGACCTTGCGGTCAGCACCGACCCAGATGACCTCGTCGACGTGGTCCATCGCGTGCGCCGCCCAGTACCACATGTAGAACGGGTGGACGCCGTGGTAGGCGTGCGAGGTCCGGTAGAGGTGGCGGTACCAGGGGTCCTCGGCGAACTGCTGCTCGTACTTCTCCCCGACCACCGCCGGGTCGGTCGACTCCGCGAGGATCTCCTCGTAGAAGTCGACGTACGACGGGTGGTGCAGCTGGTTGAAGCCCTCGTTGAGCGGGTGGTAAAGGATCACCGCGCCGCCCTTCCGGACGACGGGCTGGCCGATGTAGGAGTTGAAGTAGTAGCCGAGGCCCATGCAGGTGGCCAGGATCGGGTTGAGCGACGAGTTCACGTTGTAGGGCCCGACGTACGGGATCCCCATCACGAGCACGTCGGACTGGCCCTGCACCTCGACCAGGTGCTGCTGGTGCACCTTCTCCAGCGTCTTGGTGTGCACTGCCTCGACCTCGCCGGCGTTGACGCCGGTCAGGCCGTAGACCGAGCGCACGTCGTGGAACATCTTGTGCTTGAGCTTCGGCGGCGCGACCGACAGCCCGCGGCGCATGGCGAGCATCGTGCCCTGGTCCTTGAGCGACCACTCCCACTCGCGCTTCTGCAGGAAGTCGTAGGGCTTCGGGAAGATGTCGTTGTTGAGCGTCGTCTCGATCTGGAAGACCTTGACCGTGTCCTTGATGACCCGCCCGATCCGCCAGGCGGAGTGGTGCATCGCGGAGTGCTTGTGGTCCATGAACGACCGCGACTGCACCATCGTCTTGGCGTTGTGGTGGTGCCGCAGCGACTTGTACGACGCCAGCCCGATGCCCACCGACTTGTGACCGCCGTCCATGGCCACGAGGTTGACGTTGACGTAGACCAGCAGGTCGGACTCGGCGGCCCTCTTGCTGATCTCGATGTCCTCGCCCTTCTCGGTGGTGCCGAGGTGGGAGAGGTTGTCGCGGTCCTCCGCGTCGAAGTTGTAGAGCTTGCCCTGCGGGTAGAACGAGCGGAAGACGCGCTCCCCCACGATGTGCTTGAGCTCGGCCGCGGTCATCCGCCGGTGCAGCGCGTTGGCCGCGATCAGCTCGACGTCGTCGACCCCGGCATCAGCCGCCATCGTCAGGACGTGCTCGATGATCCGGCCGCGGATGTCCGGCGGCCGCATCGTCGGCAGCGGCAACGAGATGTCGTCGAAGGCGATCGTCAGCTTCATCCCCGCGAAGAGCAGCTCCGGGAGGGGATCCATGTCCTGCGGGTGCAGCAGCGCTTCCACGATCGCCTGGTCGACGTCCGGCACGGCCGGCAGCGATTCCGGCGGGTAGACGACGCGGGTGCCGAGCGGGAAGTTCTCCAGCCGGAAGCCGAGCCCCTCGTGGACGATCAGCGGTGGTGTGCGGTCGTCCACGTCGAGGACGAAGCCGGGGCGACTCATCTTGTGCTCCTGGGGTCGAAGGCCACCTTGACCGTGCCGAGACGGCCGGCCGAATGGGCATGGTCGAGCGCTTCCCGCCAGCGGTGCAGCGGGTAGGTCGCGACGTTCTTGGCGAGCTGTTGGACGGCGTCGGTGGCCGCGAGCTCGGTGGCGATCCGGAAGGACTCCTCGGACTGGGCCGAGGCGTAGGTGCCGATGACCTCGAGCTCGCGGAACCAGGCGGCTGAGAGGTCGGCGGCGGCAGGCATCCCCGAGAGGACGACCCGACCACCGGCGCGGGTGGCGTGCAGCGACGTCTCGAGCGACTGCTTGCTGCCGACGGCGTCGATGGCGACGTCCACGCCGCCCAAGAGGTACGGCGAGGAGAACTCGGGCTTGAGCTGGAAGGCACCCGTGGAGCGGCGTACCCGCCGCAGCACCTCGCCCGGCGCCACCACCTCGGTCGCGCCGAACTCGCGAGCGAGCTCCTTCTGGTGGCCGTGCTTGGCGACCACGATGACCTCGCCGGCGTCGGTGAGGTGTCGTAGCGCCAGAGTGGCGAAGAGGCCCACCGACCCCGCGCCACTGACGAGCACCCGGTCGTTCGTCGCGATCCCGGCCCGCAGTGCCGTGTGCACCGCGCACGCGAGCGGCTCGATCAGGATCGCCTGCTCGTCGGAGAATCCTTCGGGCACCGGGTGCAGCTGGCTGCGGTGCGCCGTCAGCTGCTGGCCCCAGCCGCCGCCCGTGTCCTTGCAGAAGCCGGTCTGCAGGCCCGGAGCCAGGTGACCGACGGTGATCCGTGAGCACCGGTTGGTCGCGCCGGTCGCGCAGGACTCGCACGGCTCGACGCCGCGCGCAGCGCAGGTCAGCACCGGGTCGACGACGACCCGGGTGCCGGCCGGCAGGTCCTCGCAGTCGTCGAGCAGCTCGGCGACGACCTCGTGGCCGGGCACGAAGGGCAGCGAGACGACGGCCGAGAAGTACAGGCTGGTCTTGCCGGACAGCATGCCCAGGTCGGACCCGCAGATCCCGGACAGCCGGGTCTTGAGCCGCGCCCAGCCGGGCCGGTCGACCTTCGGCTCGCTGATCGTCATCAGCCGCAGCGGCGCGGCGAAGCCGGACAGGATGCCGGGCATCCGGCCGCCGACAGCACGGCCGGCCACGGTGCGCGGCACCGAGCGGAACATCTCCAGCGCCAGCATCATGAGCGACCACCTGCGGGGTTGAGGGTGCGGGTGTTGGAGGTCGAGCTCTGCCAGTCGACGATCGTCCACCGGGCCTTCCGCGCGTGCCTGAAGAGCGGCACGTCAGGGCGTACGGCGACCGGGCGCCCCACCGCCTCGAGCAGCGGCAGGTCGGAGTGCGAGTCGGCGTAGCCGTACGACGACGCGAGGTCGATGCCGTTGTCTGCGGCGTACTGACGCATCCAGGCGGCCCGCGACTCCCCCACCAGCGGCGACGAGGCGAGGTAGCCGGTGCACACGCCGCGGTCATCGACGGCCAGCTCGGCCGCCTCGATGTGGTCGAAGAGGGGGAGCAGCGGGCGGGTCAGCGGCCTGATGGCACCGGTGATCAGCACCGTCCGGTGCCCTGCTGCCCGGTGCTCGCGGATCTTGCGTACGGCGGCCGGGGACAGCCGGGTGAGGATGTGGTCGGTGAGGTGCTCGTCCGCGATGGCGTCCAGGTCGGACAGCCGCGCGCCGTCGTACTCCCGGTAGACCGAGCGCAGGAAGGCACTCCGCTCGCGGCGCTCGGCCTGGACCAGGCTCGGCACCTTGGCGACGATCCGGCTCAGCTCCGCGAACCGCTCGGTGCCCGAGAGCTCCTGCAGCCGTAGCCAGAGATAGGTCTCGATCACGTTCGACGACAGGAGCGTGCCGTCCATGTCGAAGAACGCGGCGACGCCGGGCTTCTCGACGAGCGCCTTCGGCCCCGCCGCGGCCGGCCGCTTGCGCGCCGCCCGCTTCTCGTCGAGGCGCCGGATCGGCGCCGTGACGGCCGGGCAGTGGATCTCCTGGAGGTAGACCTTCCAGTCGACCACCGCCGTGTCGAAGGCGAACGTCTCCTGGTCCTCCTCGGACAGGGACCGGTAGAGAGCCAGGGTGTTGATGTCGGAGAACTGCAGCTCCGCCTGGGCGTACTCCTGGTAGAGCCCGAGATAGCGGCGCAGGAACTCCAGCCGCCGGCCCTGCTGGTCGAGCTTGCGGGCCAGGTCGCGCGTGCGGTCGCTGCGCGGCGCGTGGCCGATGACGTAGTCCGCGACCTTGAAGGCACGCTCGCTGGTGCTGAGCAACCGCTCGACGGACTGCGACCCGGGGAAGCGCCACTCGGGCAGCCGGGTCGCGCCCCGGTCGCCGGAGATGAACGGGTGGGCGTCGAAGTAGGCGCGCACGTTCTGGTAGAGCGTCCGGAAGGTCAGCGGGTTGCGGTCGCCCGACGAGACGTGGAAGTACGCCGGGGTGCCGACCTCCGGCGGATGCGCCAGGACGGCGACGATCGCTGCGACGACGTGGTCGACGGGCACGACGTCGACGGTCGTGTCTGCGGCGCCGGGCATCTCCGGGAGCTCACCGCGGCCGTAGGCCAGGATCAGCGGCTCCATCATCTTGAAGCCCTCGATCCAGCCCGGGTAGGGGCTCACCAGGGAGGACTCGATGATGCTCGGCCGCACGATGGAGACCCGGTTGGTGCGGGCGTGCTCCTCGACGACGCGCTCGCCCAGCGCCTTGGTGAACGTGTAGCAGTCGGTCCAGCCGAGGCTGCGTGCACGCTCCGCGCCGACCCGGACCAGCTCGTCCTTGACCCACTGCTTGCGGGCCTCCTCGGTCGCATTCGCGGCGGTCAGCAGGCCGGCCCGGCTGTGCTCCTTCTCGGCCTTCTTGCGCTCGGCGGTGAGCACCTCGGTGCCACGCGAGCGGTGCTCGATCTCCTGGCGCTGGCCCAGACCCCAGGCCAGCTCGGCCTCCAGGTCGACGACCTGCGGCACCGGCCCCTCGGGGATGCTGCCGCGGCGGCGCCCGGCGACGTACGCCGTCGAGATGTGCACATAGTGGATGTCCGAACCGGCCTCCCGGACCCGCGTCAGCAGCTCGCGGGCTCCCTGCACGTTGGTGCGGAAGCCCTCGTCCACGGGCGGGTCGAACGAGACGTCGCCGGCGCAGTGCACGATCGCGTCGAGGCCCGAGGGCAGCGCCGGCGCGTCGTACAGGTCACCCTCCAGGACGCCGACCCGCGCCGCCATCAGCTCCTCGATGCCGCCTGCGGCTTCGACGACGTTCTGGAAGATCGGCTTCTTCAGCAGCGACGCGGTCCGGGCGGTGCCGGACGTCGAGCCCTTGGGGCGCACCAGCACCGTCACGCGTACGCCGGGCACCTCGGCGAGCATCAGGTGCAGCAGCGCCTCGCCGACGAACCCGGTGACCCCGGTGAGGAGCACATGCTGCCCGTCGAGCCGCTCTGAGATCGAGCTCTGAGATCCGGGCATCAGCCGCGCTTCTCCGCGACCTTCTTCTTCACGAAGATCAACGGGAGGATCAGGGTCCCGAGCAGCGAGACGATCCAGACGATGACCGTGGCCTCGATCCAGGTGAGGCCACCGGAGATCGACAGCCCGTCGGAGACCAGCGACGTGATGATCAGCCCGATCAGGGTCGCGACCAGTGCGGTGGCACCGCGCAGCGCCGTGGCCTTGCTCAGGGCGAGCTGCGTCAGGAACGGCTGCGCGATCGCGTAGACGATCGTGAAGATCAGGACGGCCACGAGGAACGCGGCACCCGACACCTCCACGTCGTCAAGCACCTGGTCGGCGACGAGCAGGCCCAACGCGTTCGCCGCCAACTGGATGACGAAGCTGACCAGTAACCGGATCATGGCGAAAACCTACTACCTCCGGAGATCACAGATGCTTCAGCGCCTCACGACGTGAGAGCCCGGCCATCCGGTCGCCGTGCCGGGAGACCTCGGCTCGCACCCAGTCGGGGTCCGTGCGCGCGTAGTCACGCAGCGCCCAGCCGACCGCCTTGCGCAGCCAGAACGTCGGGTCGTCGACGTTCACGTCGATCGCGTGACGGAGCAGGTCGGTGTCGGTCTTCGTCCTGAGTCCGAGCTGGCAGATCACCGCTGTCCGTCGTACCCACAGGTCCTCGTCGCTCGCCCACGCCCGCAGCACCGGCGTGAGCGCCGCCCGGTGCGCGACCAGGGCCGGGCGCACCAGGTGCTGCGCGGTCTCGTCGACCAGGTCCCACCACGCCCCCGTGACGACCAGGTGCCGGAAGAGCGGCAGCGACTCGGGCGCCAGCCACCCCCGTGCCCTGCGGTGCCGGGCGACCGCGAGCGCGGCGTACCGCTCCTCACGGTGGGTCGCGCCGTCCCACAGCGCCCCGACCGCGCTCTCCCACGCCATCCGGTCTACGGGCTCGTACGACGCGAGGAGCGGGCGCAGCAGCGCCTTCAGCTCGGGCGCGGTGTAGCCACGGTAGGGCAGCGTCGACTTCATGTACCGCTGCTGCTGGGCGGCCTTCTCCGGATCGCCGCCGGCCGCGAGCGCGGCCCGGACGGCGGTCACGAGGTCCTCAGTCACGGTCCCATCATGCGACGCGGCTGTTCGGTGGGCGCAGAGGGGATCGAACCCCCGACCACCTCCTTGTAAGGGAGGTGCTCTACCGCTGAGCTATACGCCCGGAGCGCGGCAAAGACTACGCACGAAGTGCCCCAGAAATGAAGTTGAACCGCAGGCGTCTCGGGTCACCTGCGGTTCAACGAGCATGAGACTAGGGCCCGGCGGCGATGTTGTCTGCCGTTCGGCGATAGTTGTGGAGAACCTGTGAGCGCTGTCTAGACAGCAGCCGCGAGCTGGCGCAGGTGCTCGTCGAGGTCGCGGCCCTCGGGCATCGCGTTGTGGACCGCCCAGCGCACCAGACCCTGCTTGTCGACGACGTACGACGAGCGCCGCGGGCAGCCCTTGGCCTCGTCGAAGACCTCGAACGCGCGGGCGACCTCGCCGTGCGGCCAGAAGTCGGAGAGCAGCGGGAAGTTCAGCCCGTCCTGGTCCGCGAACGCACGCAGCGAGTAGACGGGGTCGCACGAGATCGCCAGCACCTCGGTCTCGAACGTCAGGAACTCGTCGAGGCGGTTGCGCACCCCGGCCATCTCTCCGGTGCAGACACCGGAGAACGCGTAGGGGTAGAAGAGGATCGCGACCGCCTTCTTGTCGCGGTACGACGACAGCGAGACGTCCTGGCCGAACTGGTCGCGCAGCATGAAGTCGGGCGCTGGGCCACCGAGCTCGAGTCCGGTCATGACCCCAATCCTGTCACTGGGCAAGGACAGCCCCTCAATCGGCAGGGCTCAGTCGGAGGCGAGCTCGCGCTTGAGCACCTTGCCGGTCGCGTTGCGGGGCAGCTCGTCGATGAAGACGATCTCACGTGGCACCTTGAAGCGGGCCAGGTTGTCCTTCACGTGGGCCTTGAGCTCGTCCTCGCTGACCGGGCCCCGCACCACGACGTACGCGCGCAGCCGCTTGCCGAACTCGCGGTCGTCGACACCGACGGCAGCAACCTCGACCACGGCGGCGTGCCGCATCAGGGCGTCCTCGACCTCCTTGGGGAAGACGTTCTCCCCGCCGGACACGATCATCTCGTCGTCACGACCGACCACGTGCAGCCGTCCGTCCTGGTCGAAGTGCCCGACGTCGCCGGTCGACATCAGGCCGTCGACGACCTCCTTGCCGCCCCCGCCCGTGTAGCCCTCGAAGAGCAGCCCGTTGCCGACGAAGATCCGCCCCGTCTCCCCCAGCGGCAGCGGTCGGCCGTCCGGGTCGAGGATCTTCACGGTGGTCGCGTACGGCGGCTTGCCGGCCGCCGACGGCGCGGCCCGCAGGTCCTCCGGGGTGGCGATCGAGGCGTAGGCCACCTCGGTCGAGCCGTACATGTTGTAGAGGTTGTCGCCGAACCGGTCCATCCACTCGAGCGCGAGGTCGCCCGGCAGCGCAGAGCCGGAGGAGGCGACCACCCGGACCCTCGACAGGTCGTAGCGCGCGAGCGTCTCCTCGGGCAGCCCCATCACCCGCTGGAGCATCACCGGGATCACCACGATCGAGTCGCAGCGCTCGGCCTCGGCGACGTCCAGGAACGCCTCGGGATCGAACGTGCGGCGCAGCACCATCGTCGAGCCGAGCAACATGGCGAGGGCGAGGTGGGCGAAGCCCCAGGTGTGGAAGAGCGGGGCGGCGATGTGGGTGCGCCAGCCGTAGTGCAGCGGCATCCGCGACAGCAGCGAGACGGCGGCCTCGACCCCGGCCTCGCTGCGTGGCGCGCCCTTCGGCGTCCCGGTGGTGCCGGACGTCAGGATCACGATCCGCCCGTTGCGACCGGCGGGCGGGACGTCGTCGTCGCGGCTGGCCTCGATGAGCGACTCGAGTGTCGGCGCGTCGGTCGGACCATCGGTCCAGGCCAGCACCCGCTCGGCGACGTCGGCGCCCGCGAGCAGCTCGCTGAACTCCTCGTCGTGCACGACCACCCGGGGCCGCTCCCGCTCGATGACGTCGGCCAGCTGCGGGCCGGCGAAGGCGGTGTTGAGGTAGAGGATGTCGGCGCCGAGCTTGGCGGTCGCGATGCTCGCGTCGACGAAGCCGCGGTGGTTGCGGCACATCACGGCCACCCCGTCGCCGGCCGAGACGCCGAGATCGGCGAGGGACCGGGCCAGCGCGTTGGAGCGGCGGTGCACCTCGTCGTACGTCAGGGACCCGAGCTCGTCGATGATCGCGGTCCGGTGCGGGTCGAGCAGCGCGGCGGCGGTGAAGCCGCCCGCGGGGCCGAGTCCCCAGTCCTTGAGCGCCTTGCCTGCCTTCGCCAGCGCGAGCGGGCTGTGCGGCCGCAAGACTCCGGCTCGACCGAGGACCTTCACCGTCGTACCGCCTGCTGCCAGGCCTGCGCGAACTTGCGGGAGTGCGGGCACGTCAACCCTTCCAGCCGGGGATCGGGACTCGGTCCCAACGAGCTGGAACCGGATACGTCCCGGCGACGTGACCGACGCTACGCCGGGGTCTTGGGAGCGACCAGCCGGGTCGCGGACCAGTCCTTGCTCACGGCCGCGGTGGTCGTCTGCGCCAGGCCCGCGATCGGGGCCGCCTCCGCGATGTCGGCGGGGTCAACGGCGCTGGGACGGCCGACCTTCGGGGTGAGGAGCCAGATGGCGCCGCCACCGACGAGGTCGGTCAGTGCGTCGACGAGGCCGTCCACGAGGTCGCCGTCCTCGGCGCGCCACCACAGCAGCACGGCGTCCACGACGTTGCCGTAGTCGGCGTCGACCAGGTCGGCGTCGATGCGGTCCTCGATGGAGACGCGGAGCTCGTCATCGGTGTCGGTGTCCCAACCCAGCTCCTGGACAACCAGGCCCGGCTTGAAGCCGAGCCGGTCGGCCGGAGTGGACTCAGGGTCGGTCTGGGTGGACCGACCACCCGGGGTCGAGCTCAACGGACGCCTCCAGTCAGTTTCTGCGCGGCAGGGTGCCGCAACGCTTCGAAGTGGGGAGTAGTCCACCGGAGTTCGACCGGGACCGCAACCCGTGTCCACAACCATGACCGGATACGGGACGTACTGGTGGGTAGATTTTGCCCTGTGGGAGCGAGTGCAAGGATGAGCACGTGACCGAAGAAATCACCCCCACTTCTGGCACGGACACCAAGCGGAGCGGCACGATCCCGACCGTCATCCACGAAGGTTTGCCCACCCAGCTGCCAGACATCGACCCGGACGAGACCAGTGACTGGATCGACTCCTTCGACTCGCTCGTCGACGAACGGGGCCGCGAACGCGCCCGTTACGTCATGCTCCGCCTACTGGAGCGAGCGCGCGAGATGCAGGTCGGCGTGCCCGCCCTGCGGAGCACCGACTACATCAACACGATCCCGCCCGAGCGGGAGCCGTGGTTCCCCGGTGACGAGGAGGCGGAACGCCGGATCCGGGCGTTCATCCGGTGGAACGCCGCCGTCATGGTCTCCAGCGCCAACCGCAAGGGGCTCGAGGTCGGCGGCCACATCGCGACGTACCAGTCGTCGGCGAGCCTCTACGAGGTCGGCTTCAACCACTTCTTCCGCGGCAAGGACCACCCCGGCGGCGGCGATCAGATCTACATCCAGGGCCACGCCTCCCCCGGCATCTACTCCCGCGCGTTCCTGGAGGGCCGCCTGACCGAGGAGCAGCTCTACCGCTTCCGCCAGGAGGTCCAGCACGGGCCGCACGCCGGGCTGTCGTCGTACCCCCACCCGCGCCTGATGCCGGAGTTCTGGGAGTTCCCGACCGTCTCGATGGGCCTCACCGGCATCAACTCGATCTACCAGGCGCGCTTCAACCGCTACCTGGCCAACCGTGGCGTCAAGGACACCAGCGACCAGCACGTATGGGCCTTCCTCGGCGACGGAGAGATGGCCGAGCCCGAGTCGCTCGGTGCCATCCGGATCGCTGCCCGCGAGGAGCTCGACAACCTCACCTGGGTCATCAACTGCAACCTGCAGCAGCTCGACGGACCGGTCACCGGCAACGGCAAGATCATCCAGGAGCTCGAGGCCAACTTCCGCGGCGCCGGCTGGAACGTCATCAAGGTCGTCTGGGGCCAGGGCTGGGACCCGCTGCTCGCCCGCGACGTCGACGGTGTGCTCGTCAACAAGATGAACACCACCCCCGACGGCGCCTTCCAGACCTACTCCACCGAGGACGGCGCCTACGTGCGCGAGAGCTTCTTCGGCGGTGACCCGCGGCTGCGCAAGATGGTCGAGCACATGAGCGACCAGCAGATCGAGAAGCTGCCGCGCGGTGGCCACGACTACCGCAAGGTGTACGCCGCCTTCGACGCCGCCACCAAGCACGTCGGCCAGCCGACCGTGATCCTGGCGAAGACGATCAAGGGCTGGACGATCGACGCGCTGGAGGGCAGGAACGCCACCCACCAGATGAAGAAGCTGACCCAGGACGACCTCAAGAAGTTCCGGGACCGCCTCTACCTGCCGATCTCCGACCGCGACCTCGAGCGTTCCTACGAGGAGACCGGCGGCGCGCCGTTCTTCCACCCGGGCGCCAACGCACCCGAGATCGAGTACATGCTCGACCGCCGCAAGCAGCTCGGCGGGTCGCTGCCCAAGCGGGTGCTGCGGGCCAAGCCGCTCCAGCTGCCGGGCGACGGCATGTACAAGGAGCTCAAGCAGGGCTCCGGCAAGAACTCGGTCGCCACGACCATGGCCGTCGTCCGTCTGCTCAAGGACTGGATGAAGGATCCCGAGATCGGCAAGCGCATCGTGCCGATCGCCCCGGACGAGTACCGCACGTTCGGCATGGACGCGATGTTCCCGAGCGCGAAGGTCTACAACCCGGCCGGGCAGCAGTACGAGTCGGTCGACCGCAATATGTTGCTCTCCTACAAGGAGTCGGCCCAGGGCCAGATGCTCCACGAGGGCATCTCCGAGGCCGGCGCCATGGCCTCGGCGACCGCCGCCGGCTCGGCGTACTCCACCCACGGCGAGCACATGATCCCGTTCTACATCTTCTACTCGATGTTCGGGTTCCAGCGCACCGGCGACTCGATCTGGGCGATGGCCGACCAGCTCGCGCGCGGCTTCCTGATCGGCGCCACCGCCGGCCGCACCACGCTCACGGGTGAGGGACTGCAGCACGCCGACGGGCACTCCCCGCTGCTCGCGGCGACCAACCCCGCGGTCGTGCACTACGACCCGGCGTTCGCCTACGAGGTCAGCCACATCATGCAGAACGGCCTCCAGCGGATGTACGGCGAGGACGCGGAGGACGTGATCTTCTACGTCACCGTCTACAACGAGCCGGTCGCTCAGCCGGCCGAGCCCGACAACGTCGACGCGGAGGGCATCCTCAAGGGTCTCCACCACGTGTCGTCGGCCGAGGGTGAGGGGCCCCGGGCCCAGCTGCTCGCCTCCGGCGTCGGCTTCCCGTGGATCAAGGAGGCGCAGCGGCTCCTCGCCGAGGAGTGGGGCGTCCAGGCGGACACCTGGTCGGTCACCTCGTGGAACGAGCTGGCCCGCGACGCCGTCGCGGCCGAGGAGTGGAACCTGCTGCACCCGGGCGAGAGCCCGCGGACGGCGTACGTCAGCGACAAGCTGTCGGGCGCCCAGGGTCCGGTCATCGCGGTGTCCGACTACATGCGCGCCGTACCTCTCCAGATCGCCCGGTGGGTGCCCGCGGACTACCGCGTGCTCGGTGCCGACGGATTCGGCTTCGCCGACACCCGTCCCGCCGCGCGTCGCTACTTCCACATCGACGCGCAGTCGGTGGTCGTGCAGACCCTCCAGGCACTGGCGGACGCCGGCCAGATCGAGCGGCACAAGGTCGAGGAGGCCTTCGCCCGCTACCGGATCGACGACCCGACGGCCGTCGCCGACGTGAAGCAAGAAGGCGGGGCGGCATAGTCGCTGGTTGAGGTGCGAGGGCCGCCAGGCCCGAGCCTCGAAACCCCGGAAACGTGCATAGTGCGGTGACCACCACGGTCACCGCCCTACGCACGCCGCGGGGGTCTCGACAAGCTCGAGCACCGGCTCAGTCAGGCGTCTGCCACGACCCGCAGCGTCGCCGGCGCAGCGGCCTCGGTGCCGTTCTTCAGCAACGCGCGGAAACGAGCCCGGGAGTACTTCGCCGGCTCGGTCGAGCGGATGAAGTCGTGCACGATGCGGCTGAAGCGGTGGGGGTGGTCCTTGTGTGGGAAGTGCCCGGCGTCGGGGATCACCTCGACGCGTGCGCTCGGCGCGAAGCGGGCGGCCAGCGAGGCGTGCCGCACCGGGATCACCCGGTCGTCACGCCCCCAGACGACCCACAGCGCCATCTCCTCGGTGAGGTAGGCCCGGTCGGACATCGTCACGATCTGGCCGTGCCAGTCGACCACGGCGCGTACGACGTGCCGGATCGCGTGCCGTGCGGCCGGGTCCTTGAAGGTGTCGAAGACCGCCGCCACCTCGTCGAGGTCGCGGGTCGACTTCCAGCCGAGGGTGGAGAGCGCGCGCATGCCAGCGATGCCGACGTGGCGCACGCCGGGCAGGGTCAGCACGCCCATCACCTCGTGAAACCCGGGCGTCGTGATCGCTCGGATCGCCGGGGACACCTCCGGCCCGAGACCACCGGACGACACCAGCATCAGTCGTTCGGTGCGCTCGGGGAACTGGTAGGCGAACTGCATCGCCACGCCACCGCCGAAGCTGTGCCCGATCACGGTGACCTTGTCGATCCCCAGGACCGTCAGCAGGTCGCGCATGCCGTTGGCATAGCCGCCGACGCTGTAGTCGGCGCGAGGCTTGTCCGACTCGCCGTGGCCGAGGAGGTCGGGCGCGATGACCGTGTAGCGCCGGCTCAGGGACTCGATGACCGGGTCCCACGTGGTGTGGTCGCAGCCGAGGCCGTGGAGCAGGAGTACGACGGGGCCGGTGCCGGCACGCACGTACGCCCGGCGGTGTCCGTGGATGGTCACGAACTGCAGGTCGTCACGGTCGGACACGGCGCCTCCGATGCTGAGCGTCCCGGAAGAGGGGGTAAGTGGCGATTCAACCAGACCCTTCGGAGCTTTCGGCGCCCGATCCCCTTGATTTACCGGGGTTTAACGTCGCCATCACGATTCGGCGCCGGGTGCAATAGCCTCTCGGGGTGGCTACCCCCTCCGCCTCGTCGTCGCACGAGCGTGCCGCTGAGGCGCTGCAGCGGGCGACCGGCGCGCTCGCCACGGCGGCGACGGCCCGGATGGACCAGGACATGGCATGGTTCCGCGCCCTCAGCGCCGAGGACCGCTCCTGGGTGTCGAGCATCGTGCAGGCCGGCATCCGGGGCTTCGTGGACTGGTACCGGCTCGCCGGCGACCAGCCCGCCCCCGCGGGCGGTGAGATGGTCTCGTCCGTCTTCGGCGTGGCACCCCGCGCCCTGGCCGGCGTGATCAACCTCCAGCAGACCGTCGACCTGGTCCGGCTCTCGATCGAGGTGGTCGAGGCCAACATCGAGGAACTGCTCGACCCCGCCGACGCGGCCGACATCGGCGCCGCCGTACTCCGCTATGCCCGTGAGGTCGCGTTCGCCACCGCCGAGGTCTACGCTCGCGCCGCCGAGGTCCGGGGCGCCTGGGACGCCCGCCTGGAGGCCCTCGTCGTCGACGCGGTGCTGCGCTCCGACGCCGACGAGGCCCTGCTCTCCCGCGCGAGCGCCCTCGGCTGGGTCGGGCGCGGCGACGTCGCGGTCGTGCTGGGGAGCGCGAGCGCGCAGCGCCGCGAGAGCGAGAGCTTCGAGGAGGTACGCCGGGCCGCGCGGGCCGGCGGCATGGACGCGCTGTGCGCCGTGCAGGGTGACCGCCTGGTCGTCCTGCTCGGTGGGGTGGACGACCCCCGAGCGGCGGCCGCCGCCGTCGTCGACCAGTTCGGCCCCGGCCCCGTGGTGGTCGGCCCCGTGGCCGATGACCTGAGCCAGGCGCACATCTCGGCGCGCGCAGCCCTGGCCGCCCACCGAGCCGCGCCGGGCTGGCCGGAGGCCCCGCGACCGGTCCGCAGCGCCGACCTGCTTCCGGAGCGTGCCCTCGCGGGCGACGGGCACGCCCGCCGCCACCTGGTCGAGGAGATCTACCTCCCTCTCGCGAACGCCCGCGGCACCCTGATCGAGACGATCTCGTCGTACTTCCAGCAGGGCTCCTCGATCGAGGCGACCGCCCGCGACCTGTTCGTGCACCCCAACACCGTCCGCTACCGCCTGCGCCAGGTCTCGGAGCTGACCGGCTTCTCGCCGACCGACCCCCGGGAGTCCCTCACGCTCGAGATCGCCCTGGTCCTCGGGCGGCTCTCCGGCCGCACCTCGTAGCACACCGCTGTTTGTAGGAACCCTACAAAGACTCGCGCATGGTTTTCGTGCGGGCCGTAGGCGAGGTCTGGACCTGCTTCGCGGCAGAGTGGAGGTGTGCTCGTAGTCGTCGCTCCCGGTCAAGGCGCCCAAACTCCCGGTTTCCTCAAGCCCTGGCTCGAGGACCCGAGGTTCGCGTCCCGATTCGACTGGCTGTCCACCGTCGCCGGCATCGACCTCGCCCACTACGGCACCGAGGCCGACGCCGACACGATCCGCCAGACCGAGATCGCCCAGCCGCTGCTGGTCGCAACCGGCCTCGTCGCAGTCCTGGAGGTGTTCCCCCACCCCGCCGACGCGTTCGAGCAGGTCGGCGCCGTCGCCGGTCACAGCGTCGGGGAGATCGCGGCTGCCACCGGCGCCCGGGTGATCACCGCCGAGCAGGCGATGGTCCTGGTCCGCGAACGCGGCAAGGCGATGGCCGAGGCGGCCGGCCGGACGCCGACCGGCATGACCGCCGTTCTCGGCGGCGACCGCGAGGAGGTCCTCGCTGCGATCGGCAAGCACGGCCTGACCCCCGCCAACGACAACGGCCCCGGCCAGATCGTCGCCGCCGGCACTCTCGAGCAGCTCCAGGCCTTCGCCGACGAGCCGCCCGCCAAGGCGCGGCTGATGCCGTTGAGCGTCGCTGGCGCCTTCCACACGCAGCACATGGAGCCCGCCGTCGGCCACCTCGCCGGGCTCGCCCGGTCGGTGTCGGTCCACGACCCGCGCACCCGGGTGATCTCCAACCGGGACGGCAAGGTGATCCACGACGGCCGTGAGGTGCTCGCGCGCATCGTCGGCCAGATCGCGAGCCCCGTCCGCTGGGACCTGTGCCTGGAGACGATGGAGGACCTCGGCGTCACCGGCATCCTCGAGATGCCGCCGGCCGGCACGCTCACCGGGATCGCCAAGCGAGCCCTCAAGGGTGTCGAGACCTTCGCCCTCAAGACGCCCGACCAGCTCGATGCGGCGCGCGAGTTCTGCGCCAAGCACGGTGAGGCCTCGGGCATGAACACCACCCCGACCTGGCGGATGGTCGTCTCCCCCGCCAAGGGCACCTTCCACATCTCCGCCGAGGCCGAGGCGCTCGACGTGCTCACGGCCGGAGCCACGATCGGCGAGGTCGCCAGCCTGCGCGACCGCACCACCATCACCGCCGCCCACGGCGGCGAGATCGTCGAGTGGCTGGTGCACGACGGCGACCTGGTCTCGCCCGGTCAGCCCCTCCTTCGTCTGCACCCCGAGGGAGGGTACTGATGGTCGCGATCAAGTCCGCCCAGGGGGCCGCGCACGCCACGATCCTCGGCGTCGGTGCCTACCGACCCTCGCGCATCGTCCCCAACTCCGAGGTGATCGAGGCGATCGACTCCAGCGACGAGTGGATCCAGCAGCGCTCCGGCATCAAGCAGCGCCGCTTCGCCACGCCGGAGGAGACCGTCCAGGTCATGTCGGTCGCGGCCGCCCGTACGGCGATCGCACGTGCGGGCATCAGCCCTGAGCAGATCGACTGCGTGATCGTCGCGACCGTCACGCACATGTACCAGACCCCCGCCATCGCGACCGCGATCGCCCACGAGCTCGGCACCAACCAGGCGGCGGCGTTCGACATCTCGGCCGCCTGCGCGGGCTTCTGCCACGGCGTCGCGATGGCCGCCGACTTCGTCCGGGCCGGTAGCGCCGGGCACGCGCTCGTGATCGGGGTCGAGCGCCTCTCGGACATCACCGATCCCACCGACCGCGGAACGGCGTTCATCTTCGCCGACGGCGCCGGTGCCGCCGTCATCGGCCCGAGCGACACCCCGGGCATCGGGCCGGTCGTCTGGGGCTCCGACGGCGAGCAGTTCGACCTGATCCGGCAGCGGGAGGACTGGCGCGACGTCCTGGCCAGCGAGCACCCGAGCATGCCGCACCTGGCCATGCAGGGCAACGCGGTCTTCCGCTGGGCGTCCTTCGCCATGGCCAAGATCGGCCAGCAGGCCCTCGACCGCGCCGGGGTCAGCCTCGACGAGCTCGACGTCTTCGTCCCGCACCAGGCCAACATGCGCATCACCGACGCCATGGCCCGGGCCATGAAGCTCCCCGAGCGCGTCAAGATCGCCCGCGACGTCGCCGAACAGGGCAACACCTCGGCCGCTTCGGTCCCGCTCGCCCTCGACCGGATGATCGAGGAGGGCGACGCCCGCAGCGGCGACGTCGCCCTGCTCATCGCCTTCGGTGCCGGCCTCGCGTACGCCGCGCAGGTCGTCATCGTCCCCTGACGCTCCACCCGCACCACCCGACGGAACCACCCAACCAAGAGAAGGAACCGCCAGATGGCTACCACCGAAGAGATCCGCGCCGACCTCGCCGAGATCGTCAACGAGGTCGCCGGCATCGACGCCGACGACGTCCAGCTCGACAAGTCCTTCGTGGACGACCTGGACGTGGACTCGCTGTCCATGGTCGAGGTCGTCGTCGCCGCCGAGGAGAAGTTCGGCGTCTCGATCCCCGACGACGAGGTCAAGAACCTGAAGACCGTCGGCGACGCCGTCGCCTTCATCGAGCGCGCGCAGGCCTGATCGTTCCACCCACCGCGAGGAGCACCATGTCGAAGCGAGTCGTCGTCACCGGTCTCGGTACCACATCCCCCGTCGGGGGTGACGTGGCAAGCACCTGGGACGCCCTGGTCAGCGGGCGTTCAGGCGTCCGTTACCTGACCGATGAGTGGGCCGAGCAGATGCCGGTCAAGATCGCCGCCCGGATCGCGGTCGAGCCGACCGAGGTCCTCGAGCGGGTCAAGGCCCGCCGTCTCGACCGCTCCTCGCAGTTCGCCATGGTCGCTACCATGGAGGCCTGGGCCGATGCCGGGTTGGTCGACGTCGACCTCGACAACAACCGACTCGGTGTCTGCATGGCCTCGGGCATCGGCGGCGTGACCACGCTGCTGGACAACTACGACACGCTCAAGGAGAAGGGGCCGCGCCGGGTCTCTCCCCTAGCTGTGCCGATGCTGATGCCCAACGCCCCCGCGGCGCAGATCAGCCTCTACGTCGGAGCGCGCGCGGCGGTCATCACGCCGGTCTCGGCGTGCGCCTCCGGCAACGAGGCCATCGCCCACGCGATCGACCAGATCCGCCTCGGCCGCGCCGACGTCGTCGTCGCCGGCGGCACCGAGGCGGCGATCCACCCGCTGCCGATGTCCGCGTTCGCCAACATGATGGCGCTCTCCAAGACGGCCAGCGGCGAGGACGGCGGCGACCCGACCGCCGTATCCCGCCCCTGGGACACGGCCCGCAACGGCTTCGTCCTCGGCGAGGGCGCCGGCGTCCTGGTGCTGGAGTCGGAGGAGCACGCGAAGGCCCGCGGTGCGCGGATCTACGCAACCGTCCTCGGCGCCGGCATCACCGCCGACTCCCACGACATCGCCCAGCCCGACCCCGAGGGCCGCGGCGGTTCCCGCGCGATCCTCGGCGCGCTGGCCGAGGCCGAGATCGATCCCACCACCATCGCGCACGTCAACGCGCACGCGACGTCGACGCCGCAGGGCGATATCGCGGAGGGCCTGATGCTGCACGCGACGCTCGGCGCACACGCGACGGAGGTCGTGGTGACCAGCACCAAGTCGATGACCGGTCACCTGCTCGGCGGTGCCGGCGCGCTCGAGGCGATCGCCACCGTCCTCGCCCTGCACCACCGGGTCTCGCCGCCGACGATCAACCTCGACAACCAGGACCCCCAGGTCGAGCTGGACATCGCGACCAAGGTCCGGGACCTGCCGCAGGGCGACATCGCCGCGCTCAACAACTCCTTCGGCTTCGGCGGCGCCAACGTGGCCGTCATCTTCGGATCGGTCTGAGCCACCCCACGAAGTTCTCCATTCCCCCGCTTCGCTCCTCCGTGAACAACTTCGCGGGGACCCCGGAAGGACAGACATGACGGCTACCGCCACGCAGAGCACGTCCAGCAAGCCTGCGAAGCTCCCCCGCGAGGAGGACCCGCGCAACCCGGTGCACCGGCTGACCGCGCTCTTCGACGAGGGCAGCCTGGAGCTGATCACCCCCGACGACGACTCCGGCATGCTCGCCGCGATCGGCAACGTGGACGGCACCCGTGCCGTCGCGTTCTGCTCCGACGCCACCGTCATGGGCGGCGCCATGGGTGATCTCGGTTGCCGGGTCGTCGTCGACGCCTATAACCGGGCGATGACCGACCGCATCCCGATCATCGGCCTGTGGCACTCCGGCGGCGCCCGCCTCGCCGAGGGCGTGCTCTCCCTGCACGCGGTCGGCCGGATCTTCCAGGTGATGACCCAGGCCTCGGGCAAGATCCCGCAGATCTCGGTCGTGCTCGGCCCTGCCGCCGGCGGCGCGGCGTACGGCCCCGCCCTGACCGACGTCGTGATCCTCGGTCCCGAGGGGCGCATCTTCGTCACCGGGCCGGACGTCGTCCGCTCCGTCACCGGCGAGGACGTCGACATGCTCCGCCTCGGCGGACCCGAGCCCCACGGCCGACGCTCCGGTGTCGTCCACATCCTCGCCGACTCCGAGCGCGACGCCCTCGACCGGGCCCGCGATGTCGCCTCGCTGCTCGGCTCCCAGGGCAGCATGGCCGTCGACGAGGTCGCAGACAGCGACCTCGAGGCGATCCTGCCCGAGTCCAAGAAGCGTGCCTACGACGTACACCCGCTCGTCGAGGCGATCCTCGACGAGGGCACCGCCCAAGAGCTGCACGCCCGCTGGGCGCCCAACATCGTCACGACCCTCGGTCGACTCGGCGGCCGTACGGTCGGCGTCGTCGCCAACAACCCGCTGCGCCTCGGCGGCTGCCTCGACTCGCTCTCCGCCGAGAAGGCCTCCCGCTTCGTACGGATGTGCGACGCGTTCGGCGTACCGCTCGTCGTGCTCGTCGACGTCCCCGGCTACCTGCCCGGTGTCGGCCAGGAGTGGGACGGCGTGGTCCGCCGCGGCGCCAAGCTCCTGCACGCGTTCGGCGAGTGCGTGGTCCCCCGGGTCACCCTCGTCACCCGCAAGACGTACGGCGGTGCCTACATCGCCATGAACTCCCGCTCGCTCGGCGCGACCAAGGTGTTCGCCTGGCCGGGCGCGGAGGTCGCGGTCATGGGTGCGGTCGCCGCGATCCGGATCCTGCACCGACGTCGCCTGGCCGAGGTCTCCCCCGAGATCCGGCCACAGGTCGAGGCCGAGCTGGCCGCGGAGCACGAGCGGATCGCCGGCGGCGTGGACAAGGCAGTCGAGATCGGCGTCGTCGACGAGGTCGTCTCCCCGTCGCAGACCCGCTCGGCGATCGCCCGCGCGATCGAGGACGCGGTGCAGTCGGTCGGCGTTCGCCGCGGCGCGCACGGCAACATCCCGCTCTGAGCGCGCCGTAGCCCGCTGGGGCTGCCCCGTTGGACCCGGCATGACGCGAGTCACACGCACGACCGCCTGCCTGGCAGACGCGAGCGTCGTCGTCGGTCTGATGGCGGTGCCGGCAACCGCGGTCTCGGAGTACGGCAGCACCGCCGCCTCCGACGGCACCCTGCGCAAGGGCCGGCCCAACTACGTCGACCACTACCGGGTCGCGGCGCCGACGGACGACTGGACGCTCGAGACCTTCCTGCGCGACCCGACGGGCGACTCCATCGCGACGGAGAGCACCGGGTCTGGCTGGAGCCGACCTGGTTCCGGCTCAGACCACCTGGTGCAGCCACCGCACGGGAGCGCCGTCGCCGGCGTGCCGGAAGGTCTCCAGCTCGTCGTCCCACGGCTTGCCGAGCAGCTTGTCGATCTCGTTGAGGAGCGTGGTGTCGCCGAGCGCCGCCTTGACGACGGCGGCCTTGAGCCGGTCCTCGGGGATCATGATGTCGCCGTGCATACCGGTGACGGCGTGGAAGACGCCGAGCTCGGGGGTGTAGGAGTAGCGCGAGCCCTCGGAGGACGAGGTCGCCTCCTCGGTGATCTCGAACCGGAGGTGCCCCCAGCCGCGCAGCGCGGAGGCGATGGCAGCGGCCGAGCCGGCCGCGCCGGACCAGGACAGCTCGGCGCGGTAGGCGCCGGTCTGCGCGGCCTGCGGCGTCCAGTCCAGGCTCACGGGCATGCCAAGGACACCGCTGACGGCCCACTCGATGTGCGGGCACAACGCGGACGGCGCCGAGTGGACATACAGGACGCCCCTCGTCGCAGTGCGGATAGCAGTGCTAGCGGTCACCGGGTCCTCCTTCATCTCCGGCGCGAGATGCGCCTTCCCCAGCGGTCTCCCGGAGATGAATCGAGGTGTGAGTGACACGCATGTAGTTGTGGAGCCATTGTGGCGCATGGGGCACGAGAAAACCAGCGTTCAGCGCGTGCGTGCTCGTGTCGGCGCGGTACGCCGGGGGCCGAGCTCCATCAGCGACCACAGCACGCCCTCGGCGATGCCCAGGCGCCCAGGTGGCTCTCCCCTTCGATCACCTTCAGCGGAGGGCGTGGACCGCGGCGGGGTCGACCACGTTGCGCACATCGGCGAGCGCGCCGAGCAGCCGCCCGTCGCCCACGACCAACGGGCCGTCGACGACGTCGAGCACGACCGCGGTGATGTTGTCCCTTCCGCCGGCGAGCAGTGCCGACTGGGTCAGGACGGCCGAGGCCGAGTGCGGGTCGACGAGCCGCAGCACCGCGGCGATCCGGTCGTCGGGGACCAGGTCGCTCAGACCGTCGCTGCACAGCAGCAGACGGTCGCCCACCCGGACCTCGAGCTCGGTGACGTCGAGGGCCTGGTCCAGCCCGCCGTCGAGCGAGCGCATCACGATGTTGCTCCACGGGTGGCCGAACCGTGCGCTGGCGTCGAGCTGGCCGGTGTCGACGAGGTGCTGTATGTAGGTGTGGTCCCGCGAGATCTGGCGCAGCGTGCCGTCCCGCAGCCGGTAGGCACGGCTGTCTCCGACGTGGCCGAGCACGATGCGCTTCCCGTCGCTCACCAAGGCGGTCAGGGTCGTCGCCATGCCCGCGAGCTCGTGGTCCGCGGCGACACCCGCGCGGATGCTCGCATGCGCGTCCTCGACGGCGCGCACCAGGACCTCGGCCGGGTCGTCCCCGAACCGCGCGAGAGCCGTCGCCGCGACGACGTACGCCGCGGTCGCGGATGCCACCTCACCGGCGGCCGCGCCGCCCACCCCGTCAGCGACGACAGCGACGTAGGGGCCGTGAAAGGCAGAGTCCTCGTTGTGAGGGCGAATCCGCCCGACATCACTGACGCCGGCACCAGAGAATCGCAGCATCTCACCCTCCTCGCGCACGATCGTAGCGATCGTGCCCCGGGAGGTGCCGGGGAAACCTCAGCCGAGCTGCTTCTCCAGCGCCTCGGCACGCTCGGCGGCATCGGTCAGCTCGTCGGAGTCGATCGAGTACGTCCGGTGGAACCAGGCGAGCGCGTCCTGCTCGCGGCCGGCCGCGGCCAACGTGTCGGCGTAGGCGTAGCGAAGGCGCACCACCCAGGCGGACCGGCTCTTCGACATCAACGGGGCGAGCTCGAGCGTGCGGAGGGCGGCGTCCATCTGACCGAGGTCGCGACGTGCTCCCGCCTCGACGATGGTCATCTCGGCCTTGGCCTCGGGGCCGAAGTTGGCCACGCCCGGACTCTTCGCGAGCTTCAGCGCCTCCTGCGGCTTGCCCAGGGCACGGTGGCAGTCGGCCATGATCGGCAGGTACGCCGTGGCGCCGTTCATCCGCTTCGCGGCACGCAGCTCGGCGAGCGCCTCGGCGTAGTGACCCGCGGCGTACGCCGACTCACCCGTCGCCTCGCGCACGACAGCGATCCGCGACGCGCGCGCACGCGCCGCCAGTGCGTGCTGGTAGGCCAGCTCCGGGTCGGAGTCGACGAGCATTCCGGCCACCACCAGGTGGCGCGCCACCCGGTTGGCCAGCTTCTCGGGGAGGCCCTTCAGCTGGGCGGCCACACTGTGGTCCAGCTCGGCGCCGGTCACCTCGGTCGGCAGGTCCGGCCCGTCGTAGATCGCCTGGTCGGCAGTGCGGGTCGCCCTGTCACGACCGGCGCCGCCACGTGGGGCCGACGACCGCTCGGAGCTCCGTCGGTCCGGGCCCTTGCCGCCACCAGGAGGGCGGCCGGTGCTGCGCGACGAGCCACGGCCCGTGGATCGCCCCTCGTCCGGCGTCCACTTCGTGGAGCGCTCGCTCGACTTCGCAGACTTGTCGCGGTTCCCGCCGGCAGCGGGCTTGCCGCTCGAGGGCTTGCCGCCGGTGGGCTTGCCACCCGCCGGCTTGCCGCCGGTCGTGGGGCGGCCGCCGCCTCGGCGGGGTCCGTCACCTGACGGGCGCTGATTGCGACGTTGCTCGGCCACGACTGTCTGCTCCTGGGTAGGTCCTGCGGTTGGTGCTGAAATGAGTAGAGGCCACCTTACGGTGGCCTCTACTACTGAGTGTATGTCCGGCGGCGTCCTACTCTCCCACAACCTCTCGGTTGCAGTACCATCGGCGCTGAA